>NZ_JBNDKT010000011.1:0-262551 GCF_050435685.1 Paraburkholderia sp. GAS448 | reverse complement strand
CAACGTTCTGCCCCACCGGATTCTGGTCGATTGCAACGCATACGACGAGTATGTGTTTGTAGCGTGGCTCAATAAATCCCTATACCGGCGAACGGTGGCATCGCGACGACTCTGCCTTCTATAGGCCAGGCCACTACGATGCCTGTGGCCAGATGGTAATCAGACGAGTCGCCCGCGACCTTCAATTTGCATCACCATTTCATTCTCATCATCTAATCAGGAGTCGAAAGTGATCAAACGAATCGTGATTGTTTCCCTGATGTTCTGCGCCGCAGTGGGGATTGCCACCAGCGCGCCGGCTCAAGAAAAGACCCGAGAGCAAGTGCGTCAGGAATTGATCGAAGCTGAAAGCAACGGTCTGAATTCTGTCACCGACGCATCATCCACCGACGTCGCCCCGATCTCTGAAGAGCAAGCCGCCGGGCTCAAGCAGCAAAACGACGACAGCGGTACGGGTGCCGAAATGACAGGCAGAAGCGACGCCGGTCACATCAAGCGCAAGACGTCTCCATCCGCCCCACCGGCCTGCGTCGGACCGGTTAGCTTCTGCGATATTTTTTTCGGCGGCTCCTGAGCCGTATGTCTCCGTGCTTCACTCGTTTCCCGGCAAACCGGTCCTCTATTGGAAGGAATCCAGATCATGAAACAACTCGCCCTGCTGACGTTGACGCTCGGTGCGCTAGTCAGTTCCTCATTGACTTTTGCCCAGTCCGCGTCCGTCCCACTTACCAGAGCACAGGTACGCGCCGATCTCATAAGACTCGAACAAGCCGGATACAATCCGGCGGCTGAAGACGATGCGAATTACCCTGCCGATATTCAGGCTGCGGAGGCGAGAGTCGCCGCCCAAAACGCTGCCCAAATCGACCAGCAACGGGCTGTCGAGTCCATGGGCGGAACGCAACAGCACGGCTCATCCGAAACAGGGAAGCCAACCGCGCAGACTCCTGCGCGCTCGATCTATTCCGGACACTGACTTCGTCAGGCCGTCGATGTGCGTACGATGCGTCGATGATGCAGCCTGCGAGGCCCACGAAGAGCAGCTCGAATCACTGCCGCAAACCTCATGAGAGGGGCTAATTGCCATAGCCATAGCCATGAAGAGTAGCCCTGCTCAGCAAAGCATAAGTGCGCTAGAACGGGCACGATGGAGCGTTAAAGCGCGCTTTACAGCAGTGGACGAACAGGGGCTCGTGAACTCGCGGCGCATTTCCGGGGGATGCAAGTCAAGGCGGGCATCGCCCAAATCATCCGCCGAAAACCCCGAAACAGAGACCTGCCCGCTGCTGGCGGCCGGGTTGCGACTGATCAAACTGACTTCGCTGAACATCATGAGCAAGACATCCGTTTCCCTCATCTTTGTTGCGTTGGCACTGCACGTGTCAACTGGCTTCGCGTCGACCGAGAGTGAATACTACGGCGAGCAAGTCCCCGGCTGGCCGCCAACCCGGACCGTTTTCCTGTCCGATACCACTCGCTATCTCAACGTTACCCGCTGGGAAGTCATAAGACTCGTGCACGATAATGCAGAGATTACCTGGAAGTTCGACGGGCTCAAGACGGAATTCAACCTCCAGGACATTGTTCCGGCTAACGTCACCTCGCATCGCATCATCGTCTATATAACCCCAAGAGATGACGATGAATAAGCACATGTCGTTTAAGCTGCGCCGGCGCCAAGCTATGTGAGTGGCAATTCCTTTCAAGGTGTAACGAAGCCAGCGGCACCCAGGCATACTGCCGTGGCCCCGAACGCAGGCGACATCGTCGCGGTCAACGAGGTTCAGACGCAGGAGCCCTCGACGGGAATCGGTGCCGTGGACGGCGCCGTCCCGGGCGGGCTGCTCGACGACCAAGCGCCCACGGGTGCGGCCGTGTGCTCGCCACGACTGCCGGCGCGATCGGCGGCGGGCTCGCGGGCAACGGCATCGAGCATGAGGTGCTGCAAGACCACGACCTATCAGGTCCAGGTGCGGATGTCACCCTACCGGTCGCGGCGCGGTCGCGCAATGGCGGAAGCATGGGAGCTGAAAATATGTCTACGCGCGGCGCGGTGCGTGGTCGCAAAACGGGTTCAGCCGGCGCCCGATCGAAGCGGTCGGTAAGCGGCACATACGGAGAGGCCTCGCCGCCTTCCCGCAAATGAAGGGTGCGAAAGCCACAATTTCATCCTCGTCGTTTGCGTCCGACACGCAATGACGTCAGGTCCGCCGGTCCGAGCTGCCCCCGCGGGCCGGCGAAGGGCGACCTTGGATATTCCGATGCGCGCCCTATACTGGAAGAGAGCCGCGCGGAAGCCGGTCCTGAACAGCAGCAAGGGGGCTCGAAATCTCCCCCATGGGACGCGGCAGCGGGGCCACGGAAACGCCTGCGACACAACGCGGGCGTTTTCTTTTGCGCAATTTAACCATGATAATCGCCAGTTATCAGGGTTGCGTTTGATGGCCCATGATCGGTGGATTCCTCGTGGCTTCTGGTCGCCGCTGCATGGGAGCACATACGCCGCGAATACAGACGCAGCGTCCACCCGGCATCCCGCAGGTTCTCACCTTTAGTCCGTCGCTCACGCGATCATGAGATCGTCTGGTTTTCTCGGGCAAACGTCCTGCCTGAACACGAGTGACCGGCGAGCGACCCCTTACATGTTTTTGCCCCGCCGGATAGTGCCCGTCTCCTGTGCGCCTGTTGACAGCCTGGCGGAACGCTTTTCCATCAGCCCGCACCGTCCGTCCTGACTACCCGACACCCTCCTCTCGAATGTGTGACCTGGGCGGCACAACAGCTGCGTTCCTGCGAAAACCGCGAACCTCGCGGGAACCTGATTTTCAGAAAAACGTGATCTGTAACCGCGCCATTAAGATAAGTTTTCCTGGCTTAATGGTTCGGTTTTCCGCCTGAACAGTCAGGTATGAAAACGCGTCACCCATTTCACATGATGATGCGGTATCAACACGTGGCCTCGCCTTCAGATGACCGGGGGCTGCTCGGCATCGGGACCAAACCTGACGAAGGCTCAGAACGGCGGTACGGTTCCGCTGTCGTGCGCTCCAGTTCCTTCACGATCATCGACTCATCTGGCAACACCGTCGGGTAACGGCTATCTGCTGTCACGTCGGACGGGCGACGAGCCCGCGTCTCCCACGGGTCCGCCAGCGGCGGCATACGACGACGTTGCACGGGCGGTCCAGGGCGCGTTTGTGGACCCCGTTGATCACGTGCACCATAGCGACCGATTGTGAGTGTTTCCCGCCGACCGTTAAGGCGGTAGTCGAACCTGAACGAGACGGCGCCGCCCGGACTGACAACAACATACAGGCCGTCCCGGTCGACGAACTTATACAGCGTGTCCTGGGGCTTAAGGTTCCGGAGCTTCGTATCGTTCAGCACGGGCGTAAGCGCTACTTTTGCCTTCCGTATACCGTCAAACTCTATACCGTCATCCAACACTGTACAACGCCCGCCCAGCAAGGATCTCAATGGAAAAACACCGTCAGGGCGCTACTGCGCATCTGACGGTATACGATTTTCCTGACGAACGGGTTTTTCGAAATACCGTCAAAAATACCGTCAAAAATTGGCGCTTGCAGGCGATAGATGACGAATCTAAAAACGAGTAAACGCCGCGCAGAGCGCGGCGTTTACTGGGTTTTCCGATAGTTGCCGAAAGCACGCGACTAACGTCGAATCATTCCCACTCAATCGTAGCCGGCGGTTTCCCGGAAATGTCGTAGACGACCCGGTTGATCCCGCGAACCTCGTTGATGATCCGGTTCGACACGTGTCCGGAAGCCTTGCCTGGCTTGGCTTCACCTGTTTTCAGTTCCTTCCTGTCCAGGCTCTGTCCAAGGGGTCAGAGCAATGAGTATTCGTCTACGTGGTGGCAAATTCCAGGTACGTCTCACCGTCAATGGCCGTACGGTCACCCAAAGCTTTGGGACCGAAGCGGAAGCGCAACGCTGGGAGACGCACCAGAGGATCCTGCTGGAGCATGGCGTCGGCGTGGCTGGAAGCAGCAGGTCGGCCTTGCCATCGGCCAGGTTCACGCTCGCCGATGCCATCGACCGGTACTGTACTGAAGTCCTTCCCGTCAAACGAGGCCATCAGTCTGAGCAATACCTGCTTCGATACTGGAAATGCTCATCCCTCGGAAATCGTCAGGTAAGCGAAATTTCTAGGCAGCATCTCGTTACCGAACGGGACAAGCTTCTTCGCTCCTCGCTGAAGCCTGCCAGTGCACGCCGGTACGTCGATTGCCTTTCGGCCGTGCTCACGGTCTGCGCCAGGGACTGGTTGATGCTTGATACGAATCCGATGAGCGAGATCCGCAAGCCGCCGAACAGCAAGGCAAGGGAACGGCGTGTCAGCCGCCAGGAGCTTGACTATGTTCTTCATGCTGCCCGCTTCGCCCCCGACCTCCAGACGATCATCCAGCTGGCAGTTGAAACCGGGATGCGCCGTTCCGAGATCCTGAGTCTGGAATGGCGGTACATTGACCTCAGCAAGCGTGTTGTCTGGCTTCCGCTGACCAAGAACGGCGATGCCCGTACTGTTCCCTTGTCACTGGGGGCGACCAAAACACTTGATGCCCTTCCCCGCCGGACGGATGGAAAGCTCTTCAAAAAAAACGGAACAAGTTTGTCGGGTGCATTTCAGCGAGCAGTGCGGCGTGCCCGTCACGCATACGAAAATGAAGCCCGAGAAAGGGGCATCCCAACAGGCGAACTCGAACGTGATCCGTTCCTGCAGAATCTTCGCTTCCACGACCTGCGGCATGAACGCATCAGTTCGCTGGTTGAGGGAGGCTTCAATCTGATCGAAGTGGCCGCAATCTCTGGACATCGGACGATGCAGTGCCTGAAGCGGTACAGCCATCTGCAAACAGGACTTCTGATCGAGAAGCTGGATCGGATTTCCCAACCATCGGACGACAAGACCTCGTTCGGTCCGCACATCTTTGAACAGGCCAATTGAACTACCACCAAGAGGTGACTAGCTCGAGCTGAAACAGCTATAGGTCTATGAATAGACGCGTATAGCACCATCTTCTGCAAGCGGCGGCAGGCCAAGTTTCTTCTGGATGTCGCCGCTCCGAACCGGCGGCCAAACGCACGCCTCCCCTATCACAACAGTCGGCGGCGCCTGGATCAAGGACACGTATGCGCCTGTAAGCTTGCGGATCCGGTCTGCAAAGGGCTGAGGAACATGGTGCTCGTCGATCCATTGTTCCACGTCTGCTGGGAACGTACCTAGGAGCGTAGCGGCCTTCGCACTTCCGCCAAGCCGCTCGATGTAGAACAAGACGTCATTGTGCATTGACTTGAACCGGGGCCGGCCAGTCACAGGACTGATCTCTACTCGATGCTCGAGCACATTTCTGAGCGTGGCGATATCCATCACCGTGTCCCCCGTAGCATCTGAACGTCCATCTCCGCCGCCTTTGCAACGGCTCGTGCCTTGTCGATATTCGGTATGCGGCCATATTTGAGCCAAGCGTGGATAGTGGCGTTGCTGACGGCAACAAGCGTTGCGGTCCTCGTCGGACCCCCGATCCGGTCTACAGCGGTACGAACATAATTTTCAGAATTGAACACTTCTCCTCCATTTAGCTATTAACGTCAAGATAATTTCTTGACATGTTCTTATCTAAATCTATTTTAGTTCGTGATCGGATCTGGGATGAATTTTTGTTCAATTCGTAGAGGTTGGCCCGCTCGCCAGTCTTGGAGGCTCGGGGAAGGTTGATCCAGCCGTGGGTTTGTGACGGTGTGACGAATGCGTGACAGGGCCAGCAGGCTGAAAATCCCCGCCGACCCTAGGTTGTGACAATGTGACGTTTGTGACGAACAAAAATATATAGGCTCGCCCCCGATCCTCGACGATTCCATGGGCTCGTCTGTCGGTTCGAGAATAGGCTGACTTAGGGAGCCCGCCTTGTCACGTCACGAGCGTCACAATGTCACAACCGTTGTGCGGTACTAGTTTTCATCGTCACGGCCGTCTTTCTGCCTCGTCACACCCGTCACGGTGAAACAAGGGTCCCACTCCCGGGGCCAGCCAGGTCATGGTAAGAATTTCTGACATCCGCTTGCGGCAAGCCTGTACAACTTCCTCGGCGGATAGTCCGGCGCTGCGTAAGCCAGGAGCACCACCTCGTTCTCCACAGCGGTCAGAGGTCGGCCCAAAAATTTGGCGTATTGAATTTCATATTCGTGCTGGCTTATGCCTTTATCTCGGATTTCGGAGACTGACTCGATGGCTTGCGCTCGTGCCATGCAGAGGTTGAACGTTCCTTCGTCTGCGTGAGCGCAAACCGTGACGCCAAACAACAGGCATAGAGAGGCCAGTTTTCGCATCACGACACCAACTTAAAGTGAATCGACATTGATGGAGGCGGAACGAGGCCTGCCGATTTGATCATCTGCTCGGCTTTCCCAACAATGTTCTGGTCGATCGCACAATCGGCCGTATCACACGAGTTAGCTGGATCGGTTGCATTAGCATCAAGTTCCGACAAGAATTTCCAGTCTGCTTCGGTAGTCGGATGCGCAAGAATGTCAGCGAGATCGGTGATATCTGCGTCGGCGATATCCGCTGTCGACTTTGACGACCTGAGCCTCGAATAGGCGGCTTTGTAAGTGTGCTCGATGCCTGAGGTGTTGCCAGATGCTGTCGGCACACTCAACTTGTTCTGTGCAGGCGCATCGGGAGTCTGCTGCCCCGATGAGATATCTGACGGGGAAAAACCGCCTAACAACACGCCGCAAGTAGCTAACTGCCCCCTGTAGGCTACCGATGCGGCGAGGTAGCGATCCCCAAGTTCGTCCGGGCCTTGATGACTAGCTGTCATGCGATCAAGCGCCCGAAGGCTATCGAGGCGCTTCGCATGTAGACCGGTGACGCATTTTCTAAGGTCAGCGTTGTGTGTCAAAGGCAAGACAAAACGCCCGATTGAACCGTATGTGGCTTCTTCGACTGCACGGGCATCGGCGAGATCTTGCACAATGACGTGGTCATCTCCTAGCCATACATAGATCCCCGGAAAATTATCGTTATGTCCGATGCGCATCTCCCGGAGAATATTCTGTTCACTGTTGCTGGCCGTCCTCTCATACTCAACATACGCTCTTAGACTTTGACCTGTCTTCCGAACGGCAACGCCTGCAAAGAGAATTAGGGCGACCATGGCGGCCGCAAGGAGAAGTTTGCGCTTCATTTGTGTTGAGTTCTCTTGAGCAAGGATTTCGTAGAACCTATTGCGCTAGGCTTACGGATTAACTCGTCACGAACCGTCACAGGACTAGTGATTTGATCTGCGTTAGCTCGTCAGTCGATAACGCCTCACTGCGAACCAGCGGAATCAACGCAGCAAGAAAATCCTCGGCGGATTCTCTCGGTCGGCGAGAATGCAGCGTAAGCAAGACCTGCTTTTTCCGCTCGGTAAACTCTTCAGCGTTCAACAGGTTGCTGCTCGATAAACGATGCAACTTTTCGATCTGCGTGACGAAGTCCTGAGCAGACACGGTCTCGGCTTCCAGCTTCGCTGCGGTCACAGCGGCGGCTTTCCTTTCCTCGGCGGAACGTACGAGTCCAGCGTTGATTGCATTCGCCGTCTGGCTGGCGTCAACCATGCCGTAAATGATAAGCGGAATTATTAGCAGCCAGGCCCCAAAGCCGAGCACCACGCCCCCGGCCACTGCAGCGAGAAACATGAATCCGCCTTTCGTTGCATCACCGTTATAGACCTGGCCCGCGCCGACGCAGAAGAGGCTCAGTACGGTCGCAAGACCTGGACTCTTGCCACCCTGAGGCACCGCATTCTCAAACTCCCAGGTCATACGGCAGCCCCGTTATCGGCGTACGCCTTGTCGTTCTTATTTAACACAGATGGCTCTTTGCGTACTTATTGATTCTGATACGCAAGAATAAACCATCTGGTTTTCAGTAACAACCACATGGTTATCACGATAAGTGGCATCTATCGGACACTGCGCCGATGCCAGAACTGGACGAAAAGAAGGCGTTTGCCGCCCGCCTGAAACAAGCCCTAAAGCGCAGCTCGAAGAAAATCGAGACTGCGTCGCAGCTCGCTACGCAATTCAATCTGCGGCATCCAGTTGAACCGATCACACCGCAGGCAGCACAGAAATGGCTGTCGGGTACCGCCCGTCCGACCGTCGATAAGATCAAGACGCTCGCCGAGTGGCTGGATGTGTCAGAGCAGTGGCTCCGGTACGGCGTGACGGATATGAAGCGCAGCCGGCCACCGAAAGACGCAAAGCCGGCTGACGAAGCGATCCGGCCGACTGCGGACGAGTTGGAACTGATCCGTCGTCTGCGACGCCTGCCGGCATATCGGCGGCAACTCGTCGAAGGCGTCATCGAACAGTTCGCCCTCGACAGCGAAATCTGGAAAGAGTAACGGTCCCCACCGGGCAACGGCTTAGACTATTGCGCCGCCGTGAGCTTGAGTCCCGGCCACAACGCCTTTGAGGTCTCTTGCTGGCCTGTGCGCTGGTCAGATACCTGCTCAATGCCTTTTTTCACAACCTCTTCGCAAAAGGCCAGGCGAGCCCGGTAGTAATCTGCGTGTATCTGTGCGTCCAGCACACGTTGCTCCGCCTGAAAAAGCTCCAGACGTAGTTCTCGCAAAGCGCCTTCGGCCTGTTTTTCCGGCGTGGGTGCATGTCGCACAGCCCAGTTTGCAATCCACCTCAGCATGATGAAGCCCTCCTGTCGTCGGGTACTCTTCCGCTGGTGTCAATCCGTGCTGTCATGCTGGGGGGCACGATACGACGGTCTCCTGTCGCCAGCAGGACAAAGGCTATCAAAAATCAGGCGAACAGTTGTGTGGCCTGCACCGCTTTGTTGCGAAGATGACGCACCTCCCATCCAACGTGCCGGCTTTACCGCTGCATGGTCGGCGGAGCCGTCTGCGTAGCTGCATTTCTCTGTCTATATATAAGAGATCGCCAGTCCCAGCAAAGCCAAGCCACACAAGGTTTTGCGAGAATCGGGAACCCTGGAATTTTCGAAAATCTCTGGGTTCCTACAGAGCTTTGTCGGTTCTCCGGGCCGCCCGCCGACCTGACACATTGCTCAATTTTCGAGCGGCCCCTTGGTACAAGAAAAATACAGGAAGTACTCCGCTTCCGCCTAACCAAGGAGTCACCATGAAAAGTGCTGCTATGAGCGTTCTGCTCGTCGTGCTGATCGAAGCCATCACCGCCGTCGTCGTGTATCTGAAGGAGCGCCTGATGGGCCACCTGCGCGGTCGTGACGATGATCCTTGGGCAAACCACCCCGAGTTCGTCTAAACCTTCCCGTAGTTCTCCGTAGCCGGTCCGGCTGCATCAATCCCATTCCCAGTTTCAGTCGCAGCTTTGCCTGGCATCGCCATGCTGGTTGCGCTCGTCTATTCAAGGAGTTCAACATGCACTTGGTCGAAAACATGGCCTATGTCGGCGAACAGCCGTGGCATGGGCTGGGGAAACAGCTCGCCCCCAACCAACCAATCGAATCGTGGGCTCGTGCAGCCGGTATGAACTGGCAGATAGAAGAAGCCGAAGTTCGCTTCGTCGCCGGGAGCGGCGGTCTCGGCTCAATCCATGCTTTTCCCGAACAGAAGGTGCTTTATCGGAGCGACAACAAGGCCCCGCTATCGGTCGTCTCCAGTCGATATCAAGTCGTGCAGCCTCGTGAAATCCTGGAGTTTTACAGGGACCTAACGGAGGTCGGCGGGTACGAGCTGGAAACAGCGGGTGTCCTCAAAGACGGGAAAAAACTCTGGGCCCTTGCCCGTACCGGGCAGTCCGCCACGCTGAAAGGCCGTGACGAAGTGAACGGCTATCTACTTCTCGCCACTGCCTGTGATGGAACGCTGGCAACCACAGCCCAATTCACGTCCGTCAGAGTCGTGTGTAACAACACTTTGGCGATAGCCCTCGGCGAAAGCACTGGTGCAGTGAAAGTCCCACACCGTAGCCAGTTCGACGCCCAGGCCGTCAAGCGCCAACTCGGTATCGCCATCTCGTCGTGGGACGCATTCATGGTTCGCATGAAAGCTCTGTCCGAACGGAAGGTGAAGCCCGAAACGGCAGAAGTGTACTTCAAGAGAGTCCTGACGTATCCGACAACCACAGCTTCCAGCGGCTCCACTGCGGCGACCAACGACCGTGCAATCAAAGCCGTACATGAACTGTTCGCCGGCCGTGGCAAAGGTGCAGACCTCGCATCAGCATCAGGGACGGCATGGGGGCTCGTCAATGCTGTGACCGAGTATGTTGACCACGAACGTCGAGCCCGCAGCGAAGACCACCGTCGGGACGCAGCATGGTTTGGTGCCGGTGCAGCGCTCAAGCAGAAGGCATGGGATGAAGCGTTACGACTCGTCGCCTGAATCCTAATCTCCAATGCAGTACCAGCAGCCCGGCTGAACTTCGGTTCGTCGGGCTCTTTTCATTGAAGGAGCGAATCATGAGCATTGCGACACAAGATGCAAAGCCAGCAAAGCAGAAGCCTGCGCTTCGACTGATCAACACGTTGAATCTCGATCGTGAGGACTGGCTCGCTGTTCGCAAAACGGGCATTGGAGGATCGGACGCAGCGGCTGCTGTCGGCCTCAACCCGTACAAGAGCCAATTGGAATTGTGGCTCGAAAAAACGGGGCGTGACGAACACCTTGAAAAGCCGGACCCGAATGACACCGCACATCCAGTTTTTTGGGGAACGTTGCTGGAGCCAATAGTCGCTGCAGCCTATAGCCAACAAACCGGCAACCGTGTTCGGAAGGTCAACGCGGTTCTCCGACATCCGAACGTGCCATTCATGCTAGCGAACCTCGATCGTGAAGTCGTCGGCGCTTCTGACGTGCAAATTCTCGAGTGCAAAACAGCAGGCGATTTTGGTTCACGGTTGTGGCGTGACGGTGTGCCGGAATACGTTCAGCTTCAGGTGCAGCATCAGCTTGCGGTGACCGGAAAGCAGGCGGCTCACGTTGCTGTTCTCGTGTGCGGTCAGAAACTCGACGTGCATCGCATCGAACGTGACGACGAGCTGATCGGCCGTCTGATCGAACTCGAAGCCCGGTTCTGGCAATACGTCGAAAGCGACACGCCTCCGCCTGCTGACGGTTCTGACTCGGCTGATCGAGCGTTGCGTTGTCTGTTTCCGAGAGACGCCGGAAGCACGGTCGACTACTCCAACGACCGCAGTCTGTCTGCCACCTTCGCCGACCTTGTTACGGTCCGTGCGGAAATCGAAACCCGGGAACAGCTCGAATCGAAGCTCAAGCAAAGCCTACAGCAAGCCATGGCCGATGCTTCCCGAGCGGTGTTCGAGACTGGCGTAGTGACATACAAGCGAAGCAAGGACAGTGCTGGCATCGACCTGAAACGGCTCCTTTCCGAGCACCCCGAAATGCAACAGCAGTACGCCATCACGAAGCCTGGCTCCCGCCGGTTCCTCGTTTCCGTCTAATCGAAGGAGAAAATCATGCTAAAAGGATTGGCGATCACGCCACCAGTGATCGGACGTATCTCGATCGGTCGTGTCGTGGAGAGGGACGGAAAGCGCCTGCCCCAGAAGGACGATCAATTCACGATCTCGACACAGGTTCAGTGTCGGGGCGAGTGGGTGCTTCATCCGTTCGACGAAGCGCTTCGACAGGCAAACGGCAGTGGCAAACTTCAGTTCGAGTGCTCTTCAACGACCCCGATTTGAACCTGCGAGCGGACTATTCGCTCTTCGACCGGCAAAATGGAAGGCCCGTTTGCGTCGGCAATGGCGAAAGCTGCAAGCGTGTCACGGACGACGGCGTCGTCTCATTACCGTGTCCGTCGCCGGATGGTTGTCTGTACAGTAACGGTAGCTGCAAGCCCTACGGTCGGCTGAATGTCGTGATCGGCGACGAGGACGAGCTAGGTTCATTCATCTTCCGCACGACTTCGTTCAATTCGATCCGGACACTCGCTGCTCGGCTTCACTACTTCAGCGCTGTTTCCGGTGGACTGTTGGCGACGATGCCGCTGGAATTGAAGCTGAGAGGGAAGTCTACGACGCAAAGCTATCGCTCCGCCATCTACTACGTCGATCTCGTCGTACAGTCGGGGCTGACGCTGGAGGACGCCATTGCCCGGGCGCGGGAATTGGACAGCCAGCGCAAGGCTTCCGGCTTCGATCAGGCTGCGCTCGATGAAGCGGCATGGCAAGGCTTCGGCAATGGCGCTTTCGAGGAGGCGGGCGAAGACACGCAAGCGGTAGTCGAGGAATTCTACCCGGAGGCCGAGGGTGCGGGTGAGACTGGGGCCGGAGCTGCCAGCGGTGTTACCGGCAACAGACTGAGGGACAAGCTCGAACGCAAGGCGGCGACCCTGGCTGGAGGCGCGTCATGATCTTCATTCAGGCGATTCTGCTGCTTGTCGTTGCACCATTTCTGCTGATCGTCGTTGGTTTGGTATGGTTGTGGCTGGGACACAAGTTGCTGAGCTGTATTCTAGGGCGCTGATTCGCTCCTTAGCTCTCACCGACGTGAGGGCTTTTTTAGCTGGGATCGATTGCGATTAAAGTTTGTGAGAATGGACCGCTAAAACGAGGCAGTCGTAACTCCGGCTCTGCGATTCATGTCCTGTCTCGGCTAGTGGATCGACAATCACACAACTCCCGTTATTCGTTTAGGCCACATCTACCCCGTGTCTCTTCGGGGTTTACTGATGGGTGAGTACTGGAGAATTTTTTGCCAAAATTAGAATCCATAGATTCAAAAAAATTCCAGACCGATTCATCAATAACTAATCAAGTATAAGGCCATAGTCGCCACGAAGTTCTCGATCAACCAAGTGAAATCGTTCTAGCGCCAGTTGTTGCCAGTGAGACTCTTCTATATGCTCAAGCAATATTACTTGGAAGCCCCCATAAGAGTCCATGCTTTTCACAAAACTATCCATTTCAACCAAAACGGCATCGAGACTCTTTATGTCATCCGTCGGCGCACCTGATGTAGTGAAATACGGCGTGCTTGGCTGATCAAGCACAAGAAACGACGGCATCCAAGTCGTGCCCCGCAACTTAGCAATCTGGTGAATGGAAAGAAAATAAGCAAGATGCAAGTAAAGGTAATTCGACGCACTGCCTATATCCGGCATTTTTTCAAACATGTCGAGATTTCTTGAGTATAGGTGAATAAGTTTCTCGGACTCACTGAAATAAGCCTTAAAATCGTCGTAACCTTTAAGCTTCAAGCGAACAATTTTTTCGTTGATAAAATCATCTAATTGGCGCTTAACCATTTCTACACGTACATTGTCATCCTCTAGCTCCCCTCGGAGTTGAGTGATTTGCTGATCGAGCTCCTCTTCGTCAATCTCTGGAGGAGAGTTGACTTCGGAGGCGTATAAAGCCACCTTTGCCTCGAGGCGCCCCAAATATCTGAAATAATCCCTCGGAGTGGCTCGGTTAATACTTCCACTCTTTAGAGCAGCAGCCCTTGCCTCCAGAGAATTTATTTCTTCACTGTTGCTTTTTATCATCTCCTCAACCTCCCCAAAAAAAGGAGCAAACTTCTTGGTTTGCAGCTTTTTCCGCGTGCTGGTTAATTCAGACTGAAGGTGCGAGATAAGGTCGTTCGCAAACCCGGATGGAAATATGAGATTAGGATTGGCGTTAATAGCATCGATCGGCTTTAAAGCGTCTTCCGCCAATTTGGCCTCTAACGTATACAAATTCTTTACATTTAAAAAGTCGGAGTATTTTTTATTTTTTGCCCTGATTGAAAAAATTCTTCTCTCAATGTCTTCAAGTTCGGCAATGTTCGGGGCGGGCCGATCGACTGATGCTATGAGGCCTTTGAGCGCTGTAAGTGCGAGATCAGAAGAGGCTGGCACGTCCTCAAGCAGCCCCATATCTTGAGCCTCAAGCGCAAGGGACGATATTTCATCCGAGAATACTAGCCGTTTTTTGTCGAATGCCTCAAGCTTTTTGATTATCGCAGCTTTCTTCTGCTCCAACTCGCCTAGCTTTGCTTTAATAAGTGATGTTTTAGCGCTTTCTATACCGAGCGCCATTCGAAAGGTACGCTGAATGCCTTCCTGGAACCTATTGTCGCTAGGCTTTATATACAAATACTCAGGTGAGGCAATAGTGGTTTGATCCTGGTAGCAATGACCAAGAAAGTTTCTAAATGATACTCTCGAGCCTGCCCTGATGTATTTTCCACCATATGGAACTCGAAGATCGGAATCGATACCGAATGCAGTGTTAATAATCCTTTTAAGATGATCGATCTTTATGTTAAAGCTTGGAGCTTCCGGAATCAAACCGTTTTCGCTATAAAAGGCATAGCTTTCGCTGATATTCTCTTGAGACGGTCTTGCAACTGTGATTGCATTATCATTGATCTTCAAGCGAAGACCATACCAATTTACTTTAGAATCAATATTGGCCTTTGAAATTCCTTTAGCCTCGCTTGAGAGCAGGCAGTAATCTATGATATGTAGGATGGAAGACTTCCCTTTCCCGGAATCCCCAGTAATAACGTTGACATGGTTTTCCTTGAGCTCCAAATTTCTGAGGATCCCATTTTTTTGCCATAGCAAAATGTTGACAATCTGTATTGCGTTCATACTGGAATCCTAAAATTTCCATAAAGTTCGACAGGATCTTCCCGGAGGATTTTTGACGTATTTGGTGCTGCCAGCGAAATATCAGCCGCTATTGATCCGTACTCCTTCGCGTCAATTCCTGAATAGATTACACTTCCAAGCTCAAGATACCCGCCGGCCAAGCTTGCAATACCCAATTCGATAGCGAGTATCTGGCTATTTAGCGACGTAATTATAAGATCCTGATATAACGTCCGAACACCTAGCAAGTCGTTAGGGTGCGAAAGAATAAAGTCTTTACACCCAATGATTTTCGTGTTTTTGTTTTTTAGTGTTGCTCGTATTCTTTTATTAAAAAGCAATGGCAACACCAAAAGAGAATTGGGTAGGGTAATTTTTTGTTCTGGGCAGTATCGTAGAACCTCTTGAATTGCGATGCTTCCGAGAACCTCATTATCAATTAAAGATCTCACTTCTTATACCTCTTCTCCCAATCTTTCCGCCAGCCAATGGATGGAGCATCAGATAGCTTTATGAATTTTCCTTTGCATACTTCTTCAGGCAGGGCATGCCTATTTAAACTTAGGGACTTACCCAACGATTGTTGGTAGCATGTTTTCGCCGCTTGGATGTGAAGGGCTTCATCAGCGTCAATATCTTGATGCGTACTCTTGTGGACAGATTTCCAAGCGAGAGTAGCTTGTGTTTCAATTCGTCGGTTTTCAGCGTCACTGAACGTGCCTCCTTTTTTCAATTCTGCAAGGAGATTTTCGGTCACGACCATTTCAATGCCATGATCAAATATGTCCACGGTGGAAACACCGAGATCACTGAGTTGCTCACTGAAGGTACTGTTAAGAAACGAAAGCTCGGTCGTATCTAGCTCGCCGTACCGCTCATAATACAAGTCAAAGTCAGCTTCAAGTTGGCATGCGAGTCGCAATATTCTATTGAATCCCATTTCAATTCTGAACGTTTCGTAGTCAATTTCGACTTTCTTTGATTCTTTAATGGTTTCAAACTTGAATGTCTCGAACGCACCAATGAGATGGTTTCGAGCATCATCAATTCGCTCGATAGGAATGGCAAAAAATTCCAGCCTGGAATTGATCAAGCCAATAATACTTCCCTGATCTGCATGAAATTCAAAACGATCCAGAATATAGTGGATGTCCTTCGGGTTCGCCGAAGCCAACTCTTGCACATATTTTAAAATTTTATTCGGAGAAAAATCTTTCCCCTTATCGCCCTTCTTTTTTAGGTCCTTTTCTTTGATGTCAGCCAATATTTCTTTAATCGACGAAATAATTGCGTCCTTGTTAATTTTCGGACTTTTTAGAAGATCGATAAAGCTTTGATTACCTAACCCTTTGTTTGTATATAATACAAAGCTAATTGCTTTGCCTTCAGGAAGCTCGGGAATGGCCTTGTACCAATTGTATAGGGTTTTCCAGAGATCGATGTCACGCTCAGCGACATTCCCCCCTAAAAGACTATGCTTGACTTGAATTAAGCTAATTCCATCCATAATACTTTCGACATGGATGTCATCATAAATTTCCAAGCCTACCCTACCACCTTCCTCTAGCCAAAGTAGCTTATGTATTAAGACCAGGTCCTGAAAATCAAAACCTATTGATTTTTTATCAGCTGCGGTGCTGTCGAGATGGCTCATGTACAACCTGGCTGGCAGATAAGGTCGCCGCGTCAATACCTAACGCTCTTGTGTTTCTCGAAATTGAATCGACGATTACTTTGATACTTCACTCATGACCTGAAGTATAGCCAAATCGTCGGCTTTCTGAGCTTGGGGGATGAATTTGATGGGACTTGAGCGTAGCCCGACACGCCAAAACAGGCAAACTGTACCCATCCTATCCTGATTCTCGGCGACCCGTCTATCAAAGTGACGTTCATGTAACCACCTTCATGGACACTCGCAGAAACGCCGTCAGGTTCCGACATCGCCTTCGACCGTACGTGGCTTATTTTTCTTTCATCGACAATCGACACCATCACTCCCGGCGATCTGTTCCCCGTTGAGCACGCAAATAAATGCTTACGCCCACTCCACAGCCAACAACTCGGCCTGTTGCAGCACCGTCTGCACAGCCTCTTCCTGTTGGTCCGGAGGGTACTTGTATTTCCGCAGGATCCGCTTCACCATCAGCCGCAGCTTCGCCCGCACGCTCTCACGCTTCTCCCAATCGACGCTCACGTTCTGGCGCAGGCTCTCGGTCAGCTCATGGGCGATCTTCTTCAGCGTTTCGTCACCCAGCAGTCGGACCGATGCTTCGTTGTTGGCGAGAGCATCGTAGAAACGAAGTTCGTCCTCGTTCAGACCAAGCTGGTCGCCACGGCTTGCCGCTTCCCGAAACTTCTTCGCCATCTCGATCAGCTCTTCCATGACCTGTGCGGTCTCGATTGAACGGTTCTGATAGCGGGTGATGACATTGGCGAGCAACTCGGAGAATTTTTTCCCCTGCACGACGTTCCCGCCAAAGCGGCTCTTGATCTCACCCTCCAACAGACGTTCCAGCAGTTCGACAGCGAGGTTTTTCTCAGGAAGGTTCTGAACCTCGGCCAGGAAGTCGTCGTCAAGGATCCCAATGTTCGGCTTATCAAGACCGACCGACTCGAAGATGTCCACAACGTCCTCGGACACCACCGCCGACCCGATGATTTGCCGGATCGCCAACTCCCGTTCCTCGTCCGTGCGCTTTTTCTGGACGATGTCCCGCTTGGTCAGCAACACCTTCACCGCCTGGAAGAAGGCGACCTCTTCCCGCACCGCCTTCGCCTCGTCAAGCGTGCAGCACAGCGTGAAAGCCTTGCTCATCGCCAAGGCCACATCAGCGAAGCGCTTCTTGCCGTCCTTCTGACCCAGCACGAAGTTCGCAGCACCCGCCAGCAGCTTGTGACCGCCGATCAGGAAATTGCTGTAGTCGAAGCCGTGTAGCATGGATCGCAGGACGTCGAGCTTCTCTTCGAGCACGGCATAGGCCTCGTGAGCATCGACGGTAGGTCGGCCCCGACCGTTGCTGGCCGTATATTCTTTCAGCGCCTGTTTCAGATCATTGGCGATGCCGATGTAGTCGACCACCAATCCGCCTTGCTTGTCCTTGAATACCCGATTGACCCGTGCGATTGCCTGCATCAGGTTATGCCCCTTCATCGGCTTGTCGACATACAGGGTGTGGACGCATGGTGCATCAAAACCCGTCAACCACATGTCACGCACGATCACGATACGCAATGGGTCGGCAGGGTCCTTGAAGCGTTTCTCCAGTCGCTTTTTGACTTGCTTCGAATAGATGTGTGGCCGGAGCAACGCCTTGTCGGACGCCGAGCCCGTCATGATGATCTTGATCGCCCCTTTTTCGGGATCCGGATCATGCCATTCCGGACGCAGCTTCACGATCTCGTCGTATAGGTGAACGCAGATCTCCCGGCTCATGGCGACAACCATTGCCTTGCCGGGTTGGGCCTTGTCACGCTCCTCGAAGTGCCCAACGAGATCCGCGGCAACGCTCTCAATCCTAGGCTCAGCACCTACTACCTTTTCGAGCGCAGCCCAACGGGTTTTCAGCTTGGACCGCTCATCGTCTTCTTCGTCTTCGGCGAGCTCGTCAACTTCCTCATCGATGTCGGGCAGTAATTCTTCCTTCAGCCCGAGTTTGGCGAGGCGAGATTCATAGTAAATGGCAACAGTGGCCCCATCATCTCGGGCCTGCTGCATGTCGTAGACGTGGATGTAATCGCCGAAGACGGCACGGGTGTCACGGTCTTCCTTCGAAACGGGGGTCCCGGTAAAGGCAACGAACGTGGCGTTCGGCAGTGCATCTCGCAAATGCTGGGCGTAGCCGACCTGATAGCCTTTGTTGTCGCCCTTGAACTTCGCTTCGAACCCGTATTGGGTGCGATGCGCTTCGTCAGCGATCACAACGATATTGGTTCGATCGGAGAGTACCGGGAAGATGTCTTCGTCTTCGCCCGGCATGAACTTCTGGATCGTTGCAAACACGATGCCGCCAGAAGGACGGTTCGCCAGCTTGGCTCGCAAGTCCTGCCGTGTCCCAGCCTGCACAGGCTCCTCACGAAGCAAATCATGCGCAAGCGAAAACACGCCAAACAGTTGACCGTCGAGATCGTTCCGATCGGTGATGACGACGATGGTCGGATTCTCCATCGCCGTTTCCCGCATAACCCGAGCCGCAAAACAGGTCATCGTGATGCTCTTCCCGCTGCCTTGGGTATGCCAGACGACGCCGCCCTTCTGACTGCCGCCCGGTCTTGACGCTGCTACGACCTGGGCGATAGCGGCACGGACAGCATGAAACTGATGGTATCCGGCGATCTTCTTGACGAGGCCACCGTCGTCCTCGAACAAGACAAAGAAACGAAGGAAATCCAGCAGGTATGTCGGCGCAAGGACACCCCGGATCAGGGTTTCGAGCTCGTTGAACTGACCGAGCGGATCCAGCGTTACGCCATCAATGGTGCGCCATGCGAGAAAACGTTCCGAGTTGGCCGAGAGGGACCCCATCCGTGCTTCACTACCATCGGAAATCACCAGGATCTCGTTGTACTGGAAGACGTCGGGAGTCTGTGCCTTGTACGTCTGAATCTGGTCGTAAGCCTTCCAGATGTCGGCGTTTTCGTCAGCGGGGTTTTTCAACTCCAGCAGGACCAGTGGCAAACCGTTCACGAACAGGATGATGTCGGGCCGGCGGGTGTGTTTCGGGCCTTTGATCGTGAACTGGTTGATCGCCAGACACTCGTTGGCGGAAACGTCGCTGAAGTCGATGAGCTTCACGAAGTCGCCACGGTTCTCGCCGTCCTTCGGGTATTCGACGGGAACACCGTTGACTAGCAGATTGTGGAAGATACGATTGGCAGACAGTAGAACCGGTGTGTCGAGGTTCAGGACCTGCCGCAGCGCATCTTCCCTTGCTGATTGAGGAATACCCGGGTTCAGCCGATTGATCGCATTGCGCAGCCGATCTGTCAGAAGCACTTGCCGATAGTCGCTTCGTTCAGGCGAGTCGCCGTCGGAGGCGATATCAGGGCCGTAGAGTTGCGTGTAACCGGCTTCGGTGAGCCAGTCGAGCGCTTCTTGTTCTAGTTGGTCTTCGGTCATGGATTCTCACGGCCCCGTCGTTTTAGGTGCTCTTTACGCCGCGTCTTCCAGCAACGCTTCAACTTCGGGGATGCGAAGCTGGCCGGAGATTAGTCGGGGTAGCAGCGTTTCTCGGACCTCTGCAAGTGATTCGGCGCGTGTGACGTTTAGCTCAGCCTGCTTGCGCATTGATACAGTCATGTCTTCAAACGCTCTTGCAACAGGCGCTGGTGCACAAACAAAGCGAGGAATTTCCATACCCTCGATCTTCAGCATATTTACCGTACTTCCGTTGGCACAGCCGATTACTTGCTCCCGAACGGCTGGCGACATCAGCAGATAATAGAGAACATGCGGTGTAAGGGGGCTTTCAGGCCGAATCGTCAGGCGGTACAGGTGGTGCGAAAAAATACCGGTGTCATACCTCTCCGGCACAATAGCAGGGAAGCCAATAAGACGATGCTGATGGCCCTGTTCTGTATTCGTAACAATGATGTCTCCGGCGTGCGCCACATGTCGCTCTTTAAAATCTCCCCTGTAGAATTTGATGCCAGGATACTTGTAACCGCCCCCCTCGTATACCGAGTTCAGGTTATGCATTGGCCGCCCCTCATCAGGGGAGCACAAGCCGGCACCCTTGTAACTCAAGCCGCGTTCTGCTCGGATATGCTCGAACAGCGTCGATACGGTCCATTCCCTTGGCACCAACCCCAGCTCCGACTCATCAAAACCATCCGGGAACAGCGCAGCCGAATCCGCGTCCAGCCCTTCAGGCTCACGGCCTTCTGCCTTGGCACGCACGGGGTCGAAGTCGATGAACCAAGACTTGAATAGCGCTTGGGCGATGGCTTCGAGGGTGGCGTTGGTTTCACGAAGCAGGGCGATGCGGTCGTCGAGGGCGAACACCATTTCGGCAATCTGCGCTCGTTCATTCTCCGGGGGAATCGGAATTGGCAGAGCCTTGAGGTCCTTCAGGTTGATCGTTGTTTGTACGGTCGTATTTGCCCGACTATTTAGTAGATGCTGAGACAAGGGCGAACGCAAGCACAGCGAAATCCATTCCGGGCCGATTTCCGAGATCGGTTGAACGACACTCACTGCCCTCGCAACGTTGAAGCCCGACAGCTCTCTTGACGCAATCGCCACCTGTCCAACCGATCCAACAAGCGTCACCAAGACCTCTCCGCCCTTCAGTCGAGTCCGGGCGTATTTCGCTTCGATGGCTGGTGAAATTTTCATCAAATCAGTCAGATCGATCCGACCGTCTCGAAAATTGTTCACTCGTACTATTGGGACACCTTCGCTTTGTGCGGTTCCCGGTTGGACTACACCATAACTAACTGATCTATTCACAACGCAGGCATCAAGGCTTTCGTACATCCAGCCGTCCGGAAGCGCAGGTAAATTAAAACTCATACCCGAGCCCCCCCAGCTTCTGCCGAATAAGCGCGTCGAGCTCAGCCCCCTTGGCCATCTGCTCCCCCAGCTTCTCGGTCAGCTTCTGCATCTTCTCGGCGAAGGCCTCGTCGTCGTCCTCAACCTCTTCCGCACCGACGTAACGACCAGGCGTCAGCACATGCCCATGCTCAGCGATTTCCGCCAAGCTCACACTGCGACAGAATCCGGGTACGTCTGCGTAGGTCGTTTTCGCTTCCGCATCGCCACGCCATGCATAAACGGTGTCGGCGATCTTGGCGATGTCCTCGTCTGTCAGCTCGATCTGCACACGGCTCACCGACTGGCCAAGCTTGCGAGCGTCGATGAACAGCACCTCGCCCTTGCGGGTGGTCTTTTGCTTGGCGAGGAACCAGAGGCAGGCAGGGATCTGCGTGTTGAAGAACAACTGGCCGGGCAACGCCACCATGCACTCGACCACATCGGCCTCGACCATCGCTGCCCGAATTTCGCCTTCGCTGTTCTGGCTGGAGCTCATCGAGCCGTTCGCCAGCACGATACCTGCACGGCCCGTCGGTTTCAGGTGATGCAGCATGTGCTGCAACCAAGCGTAGTTGGCATTGCCCTGCGGCGGTGTACCGTAGACCCAGCGTGGATCGCCTTCGAGGCTTCCATGCCACCACTCCGAAACGTTGAACGGCGGATTGGCAAGAACGAAGTCGGCACGAAGATCGCTGTGCTGATTGCGGGTGAAGGTGTCTGCCGGTTCCTTGCCCAGGTTGAAGTCGATACCACGAATGGCCAGATTCATCGCCGCCAGACGCCAAGTGGTCGGGTTCGATTCCTGGCCATAGATGGACACGTCGCCAAGCTTTCCACCGTGCGCTTCGATGAACTTCTCGGACTGAACGAACATACCGCCAGACCCACAGCATGGGTCATAGACCTTGCCATGATGGGGAGCGAGCACGGCTACCAATGTCTTGACGATGCTGGCCGGCGTGTAAAACTGGCCGCCTTTCTTGCCTTCGGCGCTGGCGAACTGGCCGAGGAAGTATTCATAGACCTGGCCGAGAATGTCTCGGGCGATACTCGCATCGTTGCCGAAACCGATCTTCGAAATGAGGTCGACAAGCTCACCGAGTTTCCCGTCGGGTAACTGTGCTCGGGCGTAGCGCTTGTCGAGGATCCCCTTCAGCTTCGGGTTTTCTGCCTCAATAGCCGACAGTGCTTCATCAATGCGCTTGCCAATGTCGGCCTGCTTGGCCTGAGCACGCAAACTTTCCCAACGGGCAGCCTCGGGCACCCAGAAAGCATTGACCTCCCTGTAATAGTCTCGATCGTCGAGCTCCGAGGCGAGAAGTTCGGTGTCGCTGTCCGGCAGGAAGTACTCGTCGTTCGGGTCAAGGAAGCGGCGGCCCAGTTCGTCACGTCGCCCCTGAAAGGCGTCTGAAATGTATTTGACGAAAATGAGACCGAGCACGATGTGCTTGTACTCGGCGGCGTCCATGTTGGCCCTGAGCTTGTCGGCGGTGGCCCACAGCGTTTTTCGGATGTCTTCGATCATCGGTAGAATGTTCAGGGGAATGTCAGATGGGCGTCATTATGACGCTTAACGGCTGAAACGTATCGCCTACGGGTTCCGTAACCACGCTGCTAAAGTTGCGGAACGGTTTGCCGTGGACGGGAGTTGCGTGCCAGAAGGTCCATATCGAAACGCAAAGCATGGCCAAATCGTCGGTATACCGGGAATTCGAGGCTTCGCCATGAGATTCGAACGATGTATATCGAGTAATTCGTTCCGTGTTTACCCTCGTTTTTTAAAAGGACACGTCGATGAAAGGTCTTTCCAAGGAAATTTCCGACATTAAAGAAGCCTTCAAAGACTATGAGCGCCTGCTCGCCGAGGGCTTGCTTCAGTCGGCTGCATACGCACATTTGAAGAAGGACTTTGGACCAGCAAACGAGCTTTTACGAACCGTTCCCGAATTAGATCGGGAGGCGGTTGTTGCATGGTTCGAGAAAGCTGACCTTGTGGTTTGCCGAACCCAGTCTGACGTTGCGGTAAGTGGCGTAAACGCGGTTGACGATGTCCAACAGGTCTTGCGGACTATGAAAAAGGTCCCCGTCTTTCCGGACGACTCTCCGGGGCAAGCACGTTCCGTTTTCATACGAACGGTGAGCGGGGGGCTGCCTTCACTGGGAAAGCGAGCAAAGTAATCCGTTGACGAGCTGATCGCCGCAGGTTGGGCTGTTGATTTACGAAGGGAACAAACATGCAGACCGTTGCGGTTCTGGACTTTGAAACAACGGGACTCTCACCGGCTCAGGGCGACCGAGCCACGGAAATTGCTGTCATTCTTTTGCGTGACGGGCAAATAGTCGCCCGTTACCAGAGTTTGATGAACGCAGGCAGACGTATCCCATCCGATGTCGTGAATCTGACGGGCATCACTAACGAGATGATTGCGTCGGCACCTTCCGTGTCGAAGGTAATGCGTGAAGCAGCCCTGTTCGTCGGCAAACATCCAGTCGTGGCTCACAACGCTGGCTTTGACCGCAGGTTTTGGCAAGCTGAGCTGGCGCTTCTGCGGATGTCCGCAGATCATTCCTTTGCATGTACGATGCTCGCATCAAGACGTATCTACCCACACGCTCAAAGCCACCGGTTATCAAGCCTGGCGGAGATGCTGCGATTGCCCAAGTCCGGGCGTGCGCACAGGGCGATGGTCGACGCTGAGATGACCAGTCACCTGTGGCACCGACTACAAGACGATATTGCCCAAACCTACGGACTGAGCCTAGTCGATCACGCGCTCATCGCACGTGTGCAGGCTACCAGTAAGGCTAAGGTTCCGACACTCCTGCGCTCGCTAAATGGAGGCCCCCGCTCCGACCAAGCGGCAAGTCATAGTAAGCCGCGTTCTTGCGCAGACGAAAACTGATTCGGGAAAGCAAGGCTAGGCCTCACGGAATGACGTCGTGGTGGCCAAACACATGCCCGAGTCAGAGCCGGCAACGCCCCCAACGTAGCGGAAACCTGGGCACAATGGAATGCATGTCATAGCTGCTGCGGGTTATTACTATCTGACCATCGCTACAGAGAATACCGGCTTATTTGAGAACTCTATGGGGCTTCATGGGCGATAGAAAAATAAAATGCGATGATGTGTAAATTCGGCGGCCTCGATTTCGAATCTAGAGTCTGGTCCACTCTTCACTCATAACATGCGCGTCTGTATTCATCGGGGAAGCAAGCAAATCGGCGGAAGCTGCGTTGAACTTGAAGTCAGCGGGCAGCGTCTCGTGATTGATCTCGGCTTGCCGCTTGATGCGGAAAGCAAAGATCGCGTGCATCTGCCAGTCATCGAGGGGTTGGACGGCACGGATCCGTCGCTCCTCGGCATCCTGATCTCTCATCCGCATCTTGACCACTACGGGTTACTCGCACATGTCTCGCAAAACGTAAAAGTCGGTCTGGGGCCCGCTGCCCGACGGATGTTGAAGGCGGCGTCCGATTTTGTTCCGGGCGACTGGCCGATTCCGGTTCCGGGCTGGGATTATGAATCGGGGAGGACATTCGAGGTTGGCCCGTTCCGGGTGACGCCGTACCTCGTCGACCATTCGGCTTACGACGCCTATGCATTGCTGATCGAGGCAGAGGGAAAGCGGCTGTTCTATAGCGGCGACTTCCGTGGTCACGGACGAAAGTCCGGATTGTTCGAGAAAATCGTAGCGAATGCGCCGCCTGATATAGATGCGCTTCTTGTGGAGGGTTCATCGCTCAGCAGGCTTGGAGCCGAGGATGTCTTTCCAACGGAGGGCGGCGTCGAGGCCCAACTGGCAGATACGTTTCGGGAAACCAGGGGGCTGGCTCTAGTTCACACGTCGGCGCAGAACGTGGATCGCCTCGTTTCCATTTTTCGTGCAGCTCGAAAGACTGGACGCACGTTGGTGATCGACCTGTACGCCGCCGCCGTGCTGGAAGCGACAGGAAATACCAACCTTCCCCAATCGGACTGGAAGGACATGGCCCTGTTCGTTCCCGAGGCGCAACGGTTGCATATCAAGAAGAACAGTCTGTTTGAACTCTTGGCGAGGCACTCGAAAAACCGAGTCTTTGTGTCGGACTTGAAAGTTGATCCGGGAAAGTACGCTCTCCTCTTCAGGCCATTACATCGTAAAGACCTCGAACGTGGCGAGTGCCTTGCGGATGCCCGTTACGTCTACTCGCAATGGGAGGGGTACTGGGACCTCGGGATGTACGACAACCTGCGCATATGGGTGGAGTCGCATAGTATTCCCCGCGTCAGCGTCCACACGTCGGGGCACGCTTCACCCAAAGATCTGAAGACGTTCGTGGAGGCGCTTGCGCCGAAGCGAGTCGTTCCAATTCACAGCTTCAAGCCCGAGTTGTATCCGCAGTTATTTGACAACGTAGAACCGCACGCCGATGGCGAATGGTGGAATGTTTGAGGATCGCAATGAACAAAATCAAAGCCCCCAAAGGCAGTATTTTTCGTCGAGCCATGTCGCCGCAACTTAAGGCAGCCCTCACATCAGACAACGTGCCTGCCTGGTGGAGGGCAATGGTCAGTGATCCAGAATTATTCGTTGCACCCCGTGACGGCTATCTGAACGTCTACTACAAAGGCAACAGCCTAGTGCGGCTCATAGCATCGTCAGATGGTCAGTTGGTCGGAGAGGTTCACTACAAGTATTTGTTGCGCCCCGAACTGGCGAACGCATATTGGAAGATGACTCACGACGGCAAGTTGGGCAACGGGGACGTCAGTAACTTGCGTCTAAGCGACTTCTTTCATGACCTCAACGACCTGGCTAGTTTGAAACGAGCGAGCAAGAATTTCTCGGGCGTGGAAAAGTCAGGTATTGCGAAAATACTAGCCCGGAATCCCAATGTGATTGACCTTGAGGTTGCGTTTGGTACGCCGCCCGACGGTGGCGAAGAAAAATCGAAGATCCCAAGGATTGACCTGATTGCCGCCCATAGACATGAGGACGGTGTGGCGCTGGCGTTCTACGAGGCGAAGGATTACGGCAACGTGGAGTTGCGTTCGAGCGAGCCGAAAGACGTACCTGTCCTCAACCAGATGCGCAAGTATGAGGAGGAGATCAGTCGCCGTAGGGTGGAAATCGCCGAAGCGTACCGGAATCATTGTCAAGATCTGCTTGAGATACTTCCTGTGAGCAACACGTCTCACAAGGGCGGCGGGGATTCATTCTCGGCAAGGCGAGAGCTTCTTGAGTTCGTTGCCTATCATCCCGAAAAGCTCTATATCGCCTTGCAGCCTCGCTTGCTGGTATTCGGCTTCGACCAGGCGCAGAAAACCCATGCGGGCTGGAAGATCCACCTCGAGAGGCTTGAGGGTGGCCTGTCGGAGAGCCGCGTTATAGCGATGGGTGACCCGGCAGGAATTCGCCTCGACGGCCACTTGCCGCCGGGCACAGAGGTATGGAAGTATCAGCGGGCCGAAGGTTCTGCATTACATGATGCGAGCGCCTAGCCGATGTGAGCTGACGCAACTCGGCCTGCGGTTCATTGATGGCATCGGGCAGCGCCCAGCCAGCGAGTGGGCCGAACCGAACTTTCTGGTGCCCGGAATTTCGTTAGAGGCTGCAAAGGAACTTGGCGAACGATACGAACAGAATGCGATTGTCTGGTGCGGGGCTGATGCCGTGCCGGATTTGGTGCTGTTGCGGTAAGAATCCTCACGGATGCGTGCGATGTCCGTCACTAGCTGCCGAGGAAGACCATATTTGGAATCTACGAATTTCTTCGGATTCCGTACCAACCCAATGCGGGAGATCCCAAGCAACGTTTCGCCCCTCGAAAGCTCATCCCTCACCTTATCAATAATGCGCCTCTGCCGTGACAGCCAAGACGGCAGCGTGACAACAACAGAAGCGAAAAAAACCTTGCCAAGCATGCGATGTGACAATGTGACAGATGTGACAGACGAACAATACAAACTTAAAGGGCGTCGGGAAGACAGATGGCTACTGCCTGCCTTGGCCGCCCCACTTCCCGGAGACTTGGCATTGAATTTTGGGCAGGTCACATTCGTCACCTTGTCACAACCCTTTATTGACAAGGACTTTTCCAAATAATGGGGCGTAACAGCCCCGTCACAGCCGTCACACCCTTACCCGTTACGCTGCCTGCGTCCCATCGTCGTATGCCGACGGTTGCGGGGAGTATCCGACGATCCGGCTGCTGATCTTCCATGCTCGAATCGAGCCTACACCCGGTACCCGGACCGTACTGCTTGTACCGCCAAGCAACAATCCATGCCCCCTCAGCACTTCCGCCACGAACTTATGGTCCAGCCCATCGCAAAGCCGATTCCGGAATGCTTCAGGCAGGACATAGAAGACCCCTTCTTCGACATCAACGTACCCGGCCCGGTTGACGACCGTCCGCCACTCGTCCAATTCACTGCCGACGCCTCGAACGATCCGCTGGAAGGCGGACTGTCCATGCTGCTCGAAAAATTGCTGAACCTGCTGCAATGCCTGCGTTTCCTCGGCGGCCTCGGTACCACCACGTTCTCGAATCCACGCGTCAAAGCAGCGCTTCATCATCGAGGTGGGCGAGCCGCTAGCCCAGCCTCCGATGCCAGCCTCAACGGCAAGTTCTCCAGCCAGCGCCAGCAATGCGAAACGCCGGGCCGCCCGCGTCACCTGTCCGCCGCCATCAACCTGAAACTGGGACTCAAGCTCACAGAGCCGCTGTTTCAGTTCGGCGCAGAACGCCTGGTACCGTCCGTCCGAAACCTTGTCCGTCAGAAACGTCAGCCACCGATCGCCAGCCACGCCGTAAACCTCACTGGTTGCTGCGTTGAGATGATCGGCCAAGGCCCTGCTGTTCACGAACCCGTCCAGCGACTCGAACAGCCCGAAGTTGCGCCCCGCATCAGCCGGTATATTCAGCAGGCGAACGTCCATACCAGCTCGCCCCTTCTTACCCACTGACTCGATGTGTTGCTGCAACGGAATCTCTCCAGTCGACATGAAAAGAAGCCGCCATTGATAGAGGCGACCGCCTGCCCCGGTACGAGTCATGCGAACCTTCCCTTGCCCGTTACCAAGCATATAGACGGCCTCTCCAGCCTCCAGAGGCGTCGCCTGGTTCATCTCGTCCAACAACAGAACGCAGTCGTTCAAGCTTGCCGCAACAGCTTCGAGACCATTCGACGTAGAGCGCCACGAACGAATGAGTCCCATTACACGACCCAAGACGGATGCAGCAAGCCGCATCGCCGTAGTCTTGCCCACGCTGCTTGGCCCGACCAGATGGAACCCACCAGCCTCGATACCAAGCAAATGCAGAAGCAGTGCCGCCAGCGACAGGCACACGGCGAGCATAAGACGGGAATTTCTTTCGCAGTGCCGGCCAATCTGCGCATTCCACTCTTGAAGCGTACCACGCTGCTCAAACGCAGCGCATGCCGGAGCGTCCGGGTCGAGAGCCACAGTTTCTGCCCCGTGCCCGTACACACGATTCGCCTGTACGTAGAGAGCGCCGTTCCAGCCCACGCTACGTACCAGATCATGCGTGTCGCGGGTGACGGCATGAGCAAGGTAGTCATGAAACTCGGCCCAGTTATAAACGATCACGCCGAGATCGTTAAAGGTCTCCCGAAAAGCCTTGGTATCGGACAGCATCGCCCGCCGCACGATGATAGTTTGCTGCTCGCCGTCGGGCTTATGCAAGCGCAGTTCGAGGCTCCACCCGGAGCTTCCGTTATCCCGAAGCTGTCGGAGGATCTCGACACGGGAAGACACATTCACAGGCACCAATTCGCCCTTCTGATACTTCCACACCGTCACACCTTCATCGTCCACGGTATAGCCCCTCCCCGGCGCCCAAGTCACCGGATCCCCGCCCCCAACCGTAACGATCTGCCTCGCCTGCCCATCGTTCCCGAGCGGGACAGGCACGTCGACCACCGAGTTCTTCACCCAATCTGCAATGACGTTCGCGGCAATACCAGACTGAGCGACATCGGCAACGTCCCACCCTTTCAGCTCATCGGCCTTCTCGTCATACGCCCAGCCCTGAAGTTCGCAAAGGCTGCGAATAACCCTTTCGGCGTCGACGACCTTGATCTGGGTAGACGGACCTGTCGCACGAATCAGTTCGATCACCTGGTCCTGATATCTGAGGCCAGCCTCGTCGTTGTCGGGCCAGATCGCAACCGGACGCCCTGCAAGCGGGGACCAATCGGTCTTGGCCGCAGCCTTCGCACCGCCCGCAGACGTCACAACCACCATCGGCCCCAGCCCTCGCAGAGCGAGAGCCGCCTTTTCGCCTTCGACGACGAACACCGGCACGACCTGATCACCCTCGACCAAATCCCTCAAGCCGAAGAGCGGGCGCAGGCCGTGCGGCATACCACCAGTCCAGTGCAGCGAGCCATCCCCCCGACGCTTGACCTGCAACGTGCAGAAGGTTTTCTTTTCGTCAGCCTGACGCAGGCGCAACTGGACAAAGCACAGGCGACCGTTCGCGTCGACGTAGTCGTATCGATCCTCGAGGATCGAACCACGAGGCACGAACTGGCGAGCATCAAGCTCCGGGCTCCCTTCGGGAATCGGGGACATGAGCTCGTTGTGAGCCGCCTGATGAACAACCGGCTTACGAAGCACCGGAACGTCATCCGCCTTCGACGGCATCTCGACCTGCCGTTTCTGGAGTTCGTCCAACAAACGCTTCGCGGCTGCCGTCATGCCACAATCCCAGACGTAAGCAGCGAGGGCGATCAGATCACCGCCTTTGCATTCGTCGTCGCAGGCGAAATCAGCGAAGACGCCCGTCTCCGTGTTGATCGAGAACGACCCAAGCTCACAGTCATCACGACGCGGATTGTAGGCAACGAATTCCCTGCCTCGGCACTCGCCTTCTATGCCAAGGATATCGACAACCTCGTCGAAGTGTTCAAGCGCAACGGCGGCGATTTGCTTGAAGGGCACCGACGGGATGGCAGCGGTGAGGTCCTGAAGGTCCTTCAGCGTGACAGACTCGTCATGGGGAAAGACCGTTTGGTTGATCGCCGGGATGATGATGTCGCTCATTCGAGTTCCCCAGCCAAACCGCACGGGATATTCCCGATGCTTGACCATCTCGGGAGATAATTCAGTTGATTCTTCAGCTGCGGAACGGCAGCGGCAGCTCTGGGACAGGTACTAATGTTCATCATTGTCTATTTCCTTGTTAAGAGTTCACAGCGATGCGCTACGAACTGAGAACTTTAGGGATTCGACGAGATGAATTCGACAGGCAGAACGCCTACCTGATTTTTCCGGTCATTTGGGTGTCGGGCACGGCGCTCAGCTCTTTACGGATAGCGCATTCAGAAAGGTGTGCACCGTGACGCTGTTGAAAATGCGAGGTAGGTCCATGCGCAATTCGTCGAGTGCGCTTTTGGACGGTGCTTCCGATTGTTCCCCTCGGGAGGTCTGAACACGACGAGTCAGCCTCGCGGTCACCACCGGTCGGGGGATGTGTTTGTCCCTCAGGCGGGCGAGCATCTGCATATCAAAGTATGGCACCACACCGCGTGTGCCCCACTTGGCCGCTTTCTGTTGCAGTGTGTTCCCGAACGGATTTTCGTGTGGGGCACGAGTTCTCCACGTCGTGAGCCAGCGCCTGAAGTCGTCCTCCAGAACTTGGTCCGTCGCATGGAGATCGACTTGGAGGTGGGCGTAGCGGCGCCACGTGTGATCGTGCTGCTGCACGGCTTCGTCAACGCTTGATGAGTAATCAATGACGCTCTTGTCGTCCGCCCGGTCTTGCGAACCGCCAGCCGTGCTATCGCAAGTAAGCGATAGTGAATCGGTTAGGGCGAAGTGATTGCCAGCGGTGAGCAGCTTGACGCTGCCCTGACTGGCCGGGTGTGATTTTCGGACCGCGATGTTAAAACCCAACGGCGTGAGTGGCGCGGCCTGCAGTTTTTCGAATTGCTCGACAACGAATTGTTGTTCTCCCGCGTTCAGGAACCTGGTGAGTTCAACCCTATCAAGTAGCACGGTCGACCAAAGATGCAAATCACCGGTCTCGAGCGGCATGTAATTACGGCGATCGAGCCAACGAAACTCGTCCAGGCTCATCAAGCGGTTCTTTGGTGTGCGGCCCATGAGGAGTAAGAGGCGGTTAGAGGTCAGTACTGCCGTGCCATAATTGATGCTACCGGCGGACGGGTGTGGGTCCAGCGGAGTCGTGGCGATGATGTCATGACCGGGGCGGGAAGCGATTCTGGTCAGATCGCTATCGCCTTTGCTGCGGCTTGGAATCGACCTGTTGTGTCGCAAATTTTGACCGACAGATGGATCTCGAGAATGGTCTTAGTGCGATTCACAGCTTTGAGGCACAAAGCACGCCATCCTCGGATCCGCAGTTTTCCCCGACAAGGTGCGCCGCGTCACCTACCTTTTCGCATCGCCCTGTGACCTATAATGCGAAACGACTTCGCAACTGCCAAGCCGTTTCTTGTCCAAATCCTGTCCAAAATGAGCCTGGACAGCGGACGAACTGAATCAGGAGCCCGGTCACGAACTACCGCAACATCAGCGAATGCACAGCTGCGAGAGCGGATTAAACCCCTGATTTAACAGGGGTTTTCACTCCCACTCGATCGTAGCTGGCGGTTTCCCGGAAATGTCGTAGACGACCCGGTTGATCCCGCGAACCTCGTTGATGATCCGGTTCGACACGTGCCCGAGCAGTTCATGCGGCAGATGCGCCCAATGCGCCGTCATGAAGTCGAGCGTCTGCACCGCGCGCAGCGCGACGACATATTCGTAGGTGCGCCCATCGCCCATCACGCCAACGCTCTTCACCGGCAGAAACACCGCAAACGCCTGGCTCGTCAGGTCGTACCAGGACTTGCCGGTTTCCTTGTCGATGAAGGTGCGCAGCGTTTCGATGAAAATGGCGTCCGCGCGACGCAGCAGGTCCGCGAAATCGCGCCGCACTTCGCCGAGAATCCGCACGCCGAGGCCCGGGCCCGGGAACGGATGGCGATACACCATCGCCGGCGGCAGGCCGAGCTTCACACCCAGTTCGCGCACTTCGTCCTTGAACAGTTCGCGCAGCGGCTCGAGCAGCTTCAGATTCAGCGTCTCAGGCAGGCCGCCGACGTTGTGGTGGCTCTTGATCGTGTGCGCCGCCTTCTTGCCCTTGCCTGCCGACTCGATAACGTCCGGATAGATCGTGCCCTGCGCCAGCCACTTCGCGTCGGTGAGCTTCGCCGCTTCGGCCTGGAACACTTCGACGAATTCGGCACCGATGATCTTGCGCTTCGCTTCCGGATCCGTCACCCCAGCCAGCTTCGACAGGAACGCTTCGCTCGCATCGACGTGAATCACCTTCACGCCGAGGTGATCGGCGAACGTCGCCATCACCTGCTCTGCTTCATTGAGACGCAGCAGGCCGTGATCGACAAACACGCAGGTCAGCTGGTCGCCGATTGCGCGATGCAGCAGCGCCGCCGCCACGGACGAATCCACACCGCCCGACAACCCCAGAATCACATGTTCGCTGCCCACCTGCTCGCGGATCTTTTCAACGGCTTCGTCGACGTAGTGGCCCATCTCCCAGTCCGGCTTCGCGCTACAGATGCCGAGCACGAAACGCTCGAGCATCGCGCGGCCCTGCACCGTGTGGGTGACTTCCGGGTGCCACTGCAAACCGTAGAAATGACGTGCCTCGTCGGCCATCGCGGCCACCGGGCACGATTCCGTCGACGCCATCAACCTGAACCCCGGCGGCATTTCCAGCACCTTGTCGCCGTGGCTCATCCAGACCTTCAGCATGCCGTGACCTTCGTCGGTGCGGAAGTCCTCGATGCCTTCGAGGAAGCTCGTATGGTTGCGTGCGCGCACTTCGGCATAACCGAATTCACGCACGTGGCCGCTGTCCACCTTGCCGCCGAGCTGCTCGGCCATCGTCTGCATGCCGTAGCAGATACCCAGCACCGGCACACCGAGTTCGAACACGGCTTGCGGGGCGCGCGGCGTGTCGGCGTCGACAACCGAATTCGGGCCGCCCGACAGGATCACGCCCTTCGGCGCGAATTCGCGGATGAATTCGTCGCTAACGTCGTACGGGTGAATTTCCGACAGCACGTGCGCCTCGCGGATGCGTCGTGCGATCAGTTGGGTGACTTGCGAACCGAAGTCGAGAATCAGGATCTTGTCATGCATGGCAGCGGACGGAATCAAAAGTGAACGGATAGGGAAAGCCGCGCAGGAAGCGCGGCTGTGAATTCAAAAGCCGGCAACAAGCGGCGCGCGGCAGGGCGACTCTGGAACAGCCGTCAACGCAGCTCCAGGCAGGCGTCGCGACGGCTGGAACTCGCAGGTCTGGCAAAACGGGCAGGCAGAATGCGGGAGCGTCGGCAGGTGGCGCGAACGTTCGCCGGTCACCCATGGAACGGAGGCCGCGGCGCGCCGGGCGAATCGGCCGCGGCGTCGCGCGCTTCGTCGGCTGCGGTGTGGGGCTGCGTCGTGCGCGTCTCGACAGTCCGGGTCTCGGCCGTGACGACGCCAGGCTGGTGCGCCGCCGTGAAGTCCGGCTCGACCCGGCGGCCCGTTGCGGGAATCACCGGAGGTGAAACCTTCATCACAGGCTCCGTCTGGTAGACATTAGCCTCGCGCGCCTTCGCGGTCTGCGGTTCAGCCTTTTCGGCCTTCTCAGCCTGCTTCTGTTCGCGCCCGGTCGCCCCGGCCCCGGCGGCCTGCACCTTCTCGCGCCGCCGCACCGCCGCAGCAAGCCGCACGCCACCCAGGCCGAACAGCACGAGCGCCACGGCGACCACCGCGCCAACCAGCTGCCCGAAAGCACTCAGCGAAGGCGAACGCAAAGCAACCAGCCAGACCAGCATCAGGACGCCCGTCAGCCAGTTGACGTGGCCGACCGTCCGGGCGACAGCCCGAGTCATTGCACCGTCGATCGACGCATGCAGCGCGAGCCACGCGAGACCCAGCAGCGCAATCCCGAAGCCCTGCCCGACCAGCGCAGGCTCAACCTGCGCCAGTTGCAGCGCGTTGTACAGCGACGTCCAGGGCGTCAGCAGAAACAGCAGCCCGAATGCGAACAGCAGCAACGCATCGATGACGAGTACAACGCGCAGCAATGGCTTCATTGGCGATTAGTCCACGTGGTAGTTGGGGGCTTCCTTCGTGATCTGCACATCGTGCACGTGCGACTCGCGCATGCCCGCCGACGTGATTTCCACGAACGACGCCTTGTCGTGCATTTCGTCGATCGTACGGCAGCCGCAGTAGCCCATGCTGGCGCGGACGCCGCCGATCAGCTGGAACAGGATCGCGTTGACCGTGCCCTTGTACGCGACGCGGCCTTCGATGCCTTCCGGCACGAGCTTGTCGATGTTCGCGGAGTTGTCCTGGAAGTAGCGATCGGCGGCGCCGTCCTTCATCGCGCCCACCGAGCCCATGCCGCGGTACGACTTGTACTGGCGGCCCTGATACAGGAACACGTCGCCCGGCGCTTCTTCGGTGCCGGCGAACATGCTGCCCATCATCACGGCGTTCGCGCCGGCGGCCAGCGCCTTGCTGACGTCCCCCGAGAAACGCACGCCGCCATCGGCGACGACCGGCACGCCAGAGCCCTTGAGCGCATCCGACACGTTCGCGATTGCACTGATCTGCGGCACGCCGACACCTGCAACGATGCGCGTCGTGCAGATCGACCCCGGGCCGATACCGACCTTGACGCCGTCCGCGCCGTATTCGACGAGCGCCTTCGCGGCATCCGCCGTGGCGATGTTGCCGCCGATCACCTCGACATGCGGGAAGTTCTTCTTGACCCAGCGGACGCGCTCCAGCACACCCTTGCTGTGACCATGCGCCGTATCGACGACGATCACGTCGACGCCGGCCTGCACCAGCAGTTCCACGCGCTCTTCGTTGTCCGCCCCGACGCCGACCGCAGCGCCTGCGCGCAGCTTGCCGTGTTCGTCCTTGCAGGCGTCCGGGTGCTCGGTCTGCTTGGTGATGTCCTTGACGGTCATCAGGCCCCGCAGTTCAAACGAATCGTTGATGACCAGCACGCGTTCCAGACGGTGGCTGTGCATCAGCGCCTTGGCTTCGGCGAGCGGCGTGCCTTCCTTGACCGTCACGAGGCGTTCGCGCGGCGTCATGATCGTGCGGACCGGATCGTCCAGACGCTCCTCGAAACGCAGGTCGCGATTCGTGACAATGCCGACCAGCTGTGCACCTTCGACGACCGGAAAGCCCGAAATGCCATGCTGCCGCGACAGCGCGATCACGTCGCGAACCTTCATCTGTGGCGGAACCGTGATCGGATCGCGCACGACGCCCGACTCGAAACGCTTGACCTTGGCGACTTCGCGAGCCTGTTCGGCGGGCGTGAAATTCTTGTGAATGATGCCAACACCACCCATCTGCGCCATTGCGATAGCGAGGCGAGCTTCGGTGACCGTATCCATGGCAGCGGACACGAGGGGCATGTTCAGGGAAATATTACGGGTCAGCCGGGTCTTGAGGCTGGTGTCGCGCGGCAAAACGTCGGAGAAAGCCGGGACGAGGAGCACGTCATCGAACGTGAGTGCTTTTTGGATCAGACGCATGGCAAATCCTATAGGCGCAAAAGCGAATTATACGCGATACCTCCCCGGTTTTCACTGCGCGAACAGCAGCTTAGCGAATTTTCGAAGATTTTTTCGGGGTTCCGGGACCGGTCAATTTCGGTTCGCGGTTCAGGTCGCTTTCGATCCGGTTTCGTTTGCGCGTTCGGGTGCACAGCGCCGGATTGAGTTCGGTCCGGCACTTCCGGGGAAGCGAAATGCAGGATTGAACAAGACGGGCACTCCCCCTGCCGTGTTAACCTGCGCGCCTTTCCAGCAATTCGATTCGAGGTAGCAATGCAGCGCGGTGTGGCATATGGCGTGATGGCCGGGGCTTTATGGGGCATGGTTTTTCTGGTGCCGCGGCTACTGCCCGATTTTTCACCGCTGCTGCTCGGTGCGGGCCGCTACACGATGTATGGCGTCGTCTCGCTCGTCGCCGCGCTGCCGGCCGCGCGCTCGCTGCTCGCCCGCCTGAGCCGCGAAGACCTCCGCGCGCTCGTCACGCTGGCGCTTGCCGGCAACATCCTTTACTACATCCTGCTGACGAGCGCGGTGCATATGATCGGCATCGCGCCGTCGTCGCTGATCGTGGGCGTGCTGCCGGTCACCGTGACGCTGCTCGGCCGGCGCGACCACGGCGCCGTGCCGCTCGCGCGCCTCGCGCTGCCGCTTGCCATGGTCGTCGCCGGCATCGCCTGCATCAATATCGATGTCTTTACGGTCGACGGCGGCAGCCCCGGCAGCGTCCTGACGAAACTCACTGGCCTCGCCTGCGCAACCGGCGCGCTGGCCTGCTGGACATGGTTCGCGGTTGAAAACGCCCGTTATCTGCAGCGCAACACCCGTTTTAGCGGCAATGAATGGTCACTGCTGTGGGGCGTCGTGACGGGCGGGCTTGGTGCGGCGCTCTGGGTCGTGATCGCCCTGTTGCCTTCTGGCGCGCTCCAGATGCCGCTCGCGGACGAACGCTGGCATCTGTTCTGGATGCTGAATCTGGTGCTGGCGATCGGCGCTTCGTGGCTTGGCAACGGGCTGTGGAACGCGGCGTCAAAGCGGTTGCCGCTGACGCTGTCGGGTCAGTTGATTGTGTTTGAGACACTTTTTGCACTGCTCTACGGCTTTATCTACGACCACCGGATGCCGAGGCCGCTCGAAATAGCCGCCATCGCGCTGCTCGTGGCCGGCGTGAGCTGGTCGGTGCGGCAGCACGCGGATGATGGGTCGGACAGCACGACCATCGAGGAAAAAGCGCAGGTGTCGGCGCACTGATCCGTCGGGATCACGCACGCGGATGGCGGGTGCCGGGTGGCGGGTGGCGGGTGGCGGGTGGCGGGTGGCGGGTGGAGGTGGGCCAGCATTTTGCCGCTGCAGCGGCGACCGATGCACAGTTCGCGACAGCCAGGCACTAGCGCGAATCTTTCGCCAGCCACTTGCGTCCTTCGATCGAGCCCTCCTTGCGGGTTTTCTCGACGCGGCGCTGACGCGCCGACTTGGGATCGACAATCAGGGGCCGGTAGATTTCCACCCGATCGTATTGCGCGAGCACCGTGTCCATCGGCTTGAGCTTGCCGAAGATGCCGACCTTCTGCTTCGCGAGATCGATCTCCGGATGGCGCGCAAGAATGCCGCTGGCTTCGATTGCCTGCTGCAACGTAGAGCCCTCGGGCAATTCGAGCGGAATGAGTGTCTGCGCTTCGGGCAGCGCATAGCAGACTTCGATCGACAGCATCGCGCTCATGCCTTACCGTAGCGCTGGTTGGCGCGCTTCACGAACGATTCGACGAACGTGTTCGCGATGTGGCTGAACACCGGCCCGATGAGCTTCTCGAGGATGATGCTGGAGAATTCGTAATGCAGCGCAAACTCGATCTTGCAGGCGTCCGCGCGCAGCGGTGTGAAGCGCCAGAAGCCGGTGAACTTACGAAACGGGCCGTCCGCGAATTCCATATCAATACGTGTCGGCCGCTGCTGGGTATTGTGCGTGGCGAAATGCTGCTTGATGCCCTTGAAATTAATGTCGATTTTGGCTTCCATCCCGTTTTCGTCCTGCCGGCGGATTTCGACGCCACCGCACCAGGGAAGGAAATTGGGGTAGTCGGCCACGTCGGTGACGAGGTCGAACATCTGTTCCGCCGAATGGCGTATCAACACGGTTTTCTGGACATCTGCCATAAATTCCACGACGCGTGGCAAGAGTGGACAAGCGCCGCGGGCTTTCCTTGCCCCGCTTTGCTAAAATCGTGATTTTAAACGAGTTGGGCACTTTCCATTCATGAGCATCATCGACAACAGAAAAGCCTTCTTCGACTATTTCATCGAAGAACGCTACGAAGCGGGGCTCGTGCTCGAAGGATGGGAGGTCAAGGCGCTGCGCGCCGGGCGCGGCCAGATCAAGGAAGGTTACGTCGTGATCCGTAACGGCGAGCTGTTTCTGATCGGCGCGCACATCAGCCCGTTGCCGGAAGCCTCGACCCACATCCACCCTGACCCCGTCCGCACGCGCAAGCTGCTGCTGCACAGCGAAGAGATCAGCAAGCTGATCGGCAAGGTCGAACAGCGCGGCTATACGCTCGTGCCGCTGAATTTCCATTACAAGGGCGGCCGGGTGAAATGTGAAATCGGCCTCGCGAAGGGCAAGAAAATGCACGACAAGCGCGACGTCGAGAAAAAGCGTGACTGGGAACGCGAAAGAGCGCGCCTGATGCGCACGCCGACGTAAAAACGGCCGCTGTTTTACGCTAAGGATGAAAAAAGCCCGCACTACGATCACGTGCGGGCTTTTTTGTGTCGGCTCGCAGCGTCCGCGGCAGAGTCTCCGCCGCGAAGCCTCTGGTTAGCGCGCCTCGGCTGCTTTCCCACGATTCACGATCGTCAGCGCCGACGCGATCATCGTGCTCATGTCCGCCAGATTGCCCGGCACAATCAGCGTATTGCCCTGCTTCGCCAGATTGCCGAATGCGTTCACGTATTGCTCGGCAACCTTGAGGTTCACCGCTTCCATACCGCCATTCGACTGGATCGCCGCCGCGATCTTCTGGATCGCCTGCGCGTTCGCCTCGGCTACCGCGAGGATCGCCGCCGCCTGCCCCTGCGCCTGATTGATCGCGGCCTGCCGCTCGCCTTCCGACTTCTGGATCGCCGCCTCGCGCCCGCCCGACGCGATATTGATCTGTTCCTGCTTGCGCCCTTCCGACGCTGCGATCAATGCGCGCTTCTCCCGCTCGGCCGTGATCTGCGCCTGCATCGCGTGAAGGATCTCCTTCGGCGGCGTCAGGTCCTTGATCTCGTAACGCAGCACTTTCACGCCCCAGTTCGCTGCCGCTTCATCGAGCGACGAGACGATGCTGTGGTTGATGAAATCACGCTCTTCGAACGTCTTGTCGAGTTCGAGCTTGCCGATCACCGAACGCAACGTGGTCTGCGACAGCTGGGTGATCGCGAATACGAAGTTGCTCGATCCATACGACGCCTTCATCGGATCGGTCACCTGAAAATACAGCACACCATCGACCTGCAACTGCGTGTTGTCGCGCGTGATACACACCTGACTCGGCACTTCGAGAGGAATCTCCTTGAGGATATGCTTGTAGGCGATTCGATCGACAAACGGCACGACGATGGTCATGCCCGGCGTGAGCGTCGCATGATAACGGCCTAACCGCTCAAGCACCCACGCATGCTGCTGCGGCACGATCTTGATGGTTTGCGCCGCGATCACGATCACGATCAGCAGCACGACCGCCCCGACGATAGTCATATCCATCCTTGCACTCCTTATTATGTTTCGCTGATGGTTCAATCCACTGGTCGCGCTCAGGCCCGTACAGGCTGCTTCTTTGCCGCCACGATCAGACAGCTTCCGCGCAGCGCGGTAATCTCGTAGAGCCGCGCGTCTTCGGGTTCGCCCGGAGCGAGTTCGACGTCCCAATCCGCACCACGGTAACTGGCGCGGGCCCGTCGGTCGTGCCAGTCCGGCACGGTCAGCGTCGCACCGATGTCCAGGTTGACGTCGGGATTGCGCGACGCGTCCTTGCGCACCCTGCGGCCAAAGCGCGAACGTCGCAGCAGGAACACTGCCGCCGCCGCGACACCCGCCGCGATCGCTAGTTGCGGGTCCAGACCGATGCCCGCCCAGTGCGCGATCCCGGCCGCGACGAAACCCAGCGCGACCATCAGCATATAGAAGGTACCGCTGAACAACTCCAGTACGACGAGTACACCGGCACCCAGCCACCAGAACAGTCCACCTGTTGCCACGTCGGTCTCCCAAAAGCAAAACACCCCGGATATACCGGGGTGTTTATAGCACGAACGCGAGGCGCTTTTTCAACGCCTCACACCCCGCTTACTTCGTCGATGACTTTGCCAGCGCCTGCCAGGTCTCGATGACCGTGTCAGGGTTGAGCGAAATCGAGGCGATGCCCTCGTCCGTCAGCCATTGCGCGAAGTCCGGATGATCCGACGGGCCCTGACCGCAGATGCCGACGTACTTGTTCAGACGCAGACACGTTTCGATCGCGCGCTTGAGCATGAACTTGACGGCCGGGTCGCGCTCGTCGAAATCGACGGCCAGCAGTTCCATGCCGGAGTCGCGGTCGAGGCCAAGCGTGAGCTGCGTGAGGTCGTTCGAACCGATCGAGAAACCGTCGAAGAACTGCAGGAACTCTTCGGCGAGGATCGCGTTCGACGGCACTTCGCACATCATGATCAGACGCAGGCCCTTCTCGCCGCGCTTCAGGCCGTACTTCGCCAGCAGCCCGACGACGCGTTCCGCCTGCTTTAGCGTACGCACGAACGGCACCATGATCTCGACGTTATCGAGGCCCATCTCTTCACGCACCTTCTTCAGCGCGATGCATTCCATTTCGAATGCCTGCGCGAAGTCGTCAGCGATGTAGCGCGACGCGCCGCGGAAACCGAGCATCGGGTTTTCTTCGTCCGGCTCGTAGCGCGAACCGCCGATCAGCTTCTTGTACTCGTTCGACTTGAAGTCCGACAGACGCACGATCACGGGCTTCGGATAGAACGCCGCGGCGATCGTTGCGATACCTTCGGTCAGCTTGTCGACGTAGAACGCGCGCGGCGATGCGTGACCGCGTGCAACGCTTTCGACGGCCTTCTTCAGATCCTGATCGATGTTCGGATACTCGAGGATCGCCTTCGGGTGCACGCCGATGTTGTTGTTGATGATGAATTCCAGGCGCGCGAGGCCCACGCCGGCGTTCGGCAACTGCGAAAAGTCGAACGCGAGTTGCGGGTTGCCGACGTTCATCATGATCTTCACCGGAATCTGGGGCAGTTCGCCACGCTGGATTTCGGTCACTTCGGTTTCGAGCAGGCCGTCGTAGATCTTGCCCTCGTCGCCTTCCGCGCACGACACCGTGACAAGTGCGCCGTCCTTCAGCACATCGGTCGCATCGCCGCAGCCCACGACCGCCGGCACACCCAGTTCACGCGCGATGATCGCCGCGTGGCAGGTACGGCCGCCACGGTTGGTGACGATCGCCGACGCGCGCTTCATCACCGGTTCCCAGTTCGGGTCGGTCATGTCGGCGACCAGCACGTCGCCCGGCTGCACACGCTCCATTTCCGACGGATCGTGAATCACGCGAACCGGACCCGCGCCGATCTTCTGACCGATCGCGCGGCCCGTCGCGATCACCTGAGACTGGCCCTTCAGCTTGAAGCGCTGCTCGACCTTGCCCGCGGCCTGGCTCTTCACAGTTTCCGGACGCGCCTGCAGGATGAAGATCTTGCCGTCGCGACCGTCCTTGCCCCACTCGATGTCCATCGGACGCTGGTAGTGCTTTTCGATGATGACCGCGTACTTCGCGAGTTCGATCACGTCTTCATCGGTGATCGAGAAACGGTTGCGTTGCTCGTGCGTCACGTCGACCGTCTTCACGCGGCCCGCTTCGCCCGCCTTCGTGAATTCCATCTTGATGAGCTTCGAGCCGATCGAACGGCGGATGATCGGGTACTTGCCCTGTGCGAGGGTGGTCTTGAAGACGTAGAACTCGTCCGGGTTGACGGCGCCCTGCACGACGGTCTCACCGAGGCCATAGCTCGACGTGATGAACACGGCGTCCTTGAAACCCGATTCGGTGTCGAGCGTGAACATCACGCCGGCGGCGCCAACGTCCGAGCGCACCATGCGCTGCACACCCGCCGAAAGCGCGACTTCAGCGTGCGTGAAACCCTTGTGGACACGATAGGAAATGGCACGGTCGTTATACAGCGACGCGAAGACGTGCTTCATGCGATCGAGCACATCCTCGACGCCGACCACGTTCAGGTAGCTTTCCTGCTGGCCGGCAAACGAAGCATCCGGCAGATCTTCTGCCGTGGCCGACGAGCGGACAGCAAACGAAAGTTCTTCAGGCGAGCTGTTCTGGAGCGTGTCGAAGCCTGCACGGATTTCCTGTTCGAGACGCGGCTGCAGCGGCGCGTCGACGATCCACTGACGGATCTCCTTGCCCGCTTCGGCAAGCGACTTCACCTCGTCGACGTCGAGCGTCTCGAGACGTTTCGCAATGCGTTCGGTGAGATTGTTGTGATGCAGGAAATCGCGGAATGCGAGCGCCGTCGTGGCGAAACCGGTTGGCACGCGCACGCCTGCTTCGGCGAGTTGACTGATCATCTCGCCCAAGGAGGCGTTCTTGCCGCCCACGATCTCCACATCGGTCATCCGCAACTGCTCGAACGGAACTACATACGCCTGATCCTTTGTGACGTTGACTGCGTTAGTCATACAAGCCCCTAAGTGTGAAAAAAATTCACGGCTGTGCAAGTGGGCTCGGACGCGGCCGCCTGTAAGAAGCGGTGGCGCGTCTTGCACAACCTGTTGGAGAAGCAATCGCGTTTCCATCCCTCTGCGGGCGGCGGGTTGCGGCCCCAAACGTGCGCACGAAGCGCGACGAAACAGAAAATTCCGCGAACTTGAAGCGATTCCGCAAGCGTTACGAACCAAAAGCGTGACGATGAACGTCCGATAGCTGGGTGTTCGGCGCGGATTGCCTGCAATTGCTTATCCAACAGGTTGCCGCTATTCTACCGTGCCGACCCCCGAAATGTGGCGGTCGGCCGAGAATTGCGCCTCGAAACGCGCCCCGGACCGTCAGGCGGGCCTCAGCGAGGACTCAATCAAGACCTGGCGGAGCCCTGAGCCGCTCCGGGAACGTGTTTTCTGGCGTCCACAGCGCGCTGCTGCGACGCCGCTGCGAGCGGTCATTCGCCGCGCAGCGGTTCATGCGGCGATGTTTTCTTCGAGTGCCTGGCCGCGCTCATGTTCCCTGCCCTACGATGCCGCCAACCGTATTCATCGTCTCTGACGGTACCGGGATCACTGCCGAAACTTTCGCGCATTCGATCCTCTCCCAGTTCGACCAGAAATTCCGCCTGGTCCGCGTGCCTTTCGTCGACTCGACGGAAAAAGCCTATGCCACGCTCGAAAAGATCAACGAAGCCGGTCTGCACGAAGGCCGTCGGCCGATCGTGTTCACGACGCTCGTCGACAGTTCGTCAAACCAGATCGTCAAGGACTCGAACGCGCTCGTGCTCGACATGTTCCAGACCTTCGTCGAGCCGCTCGAACTGGAACTGGAGTTGAAGTCGAGCCACGCGATGGGCCGCGGACACCAGAACGCGGACACCGAGGAATACAAGAACCGCATCGAGGCGATCAACTTTTCACTCGCTCACGACGACGGCCAGTCGAACCGCAATCTGGCCGACGCGGATGTGATTCTGGTCGGCGTGTCGCGCAGCGGCAAGACGCCGACAAGCCTCTATCTCGCGATGCAGTACGGCGTGAAAGCGGCGAACTATCCGCTGATTCCGGAAGACTTCGAGCGCGCGAAGCTGCCGACGCCGCTGCTCGAGCATCGTCAGAAAATGTTCGGCTTATCGATCGATCCGCAGCGTCTGTCGGAGATCCGCAACGAGCGCCGGCCTGGCAGCAAGTATGCGGCGCTGGAAAACTGCCGCTACGAGATCAACGAGGCGGAAGCGATGATGCGGCGGGAAGGCATCAAGTGGCTGTCGTCGACGCACAAGTCGATCGAAGAGATTGCGACGACGATCCTGCAGGAAATCAAGCTGGACCGTCCGTCGTATTGATGGACAGGCGCGTGGCGCGCTGACTGGAGGTCACGCGCCGCGCTGCTGACGGCACTGCTCGAAGAGACACACAGCGGCGGCCGCCGCGACATTCAGCGATTCCATGCCGCCCGGCTGCGGAATCGTCACGCGGTGCGTGACTGCGGCGCGCCACGCGTTCGACACGCCCGCCCCTTCATTGCCGAACACCCAGGCGAGCGGCCCGGACAGATCGCAATCGTAAATGTCCTGCGCGCCGTGCGAATCGGTGATCGCGACCGGCACTGCAAGCCGCGCGATCAGCGGTTGCGCCTCGACATCTTCATGAATCTGCAGCAGAAAATGCGCGCCCATCGCCGAGCGCAGGACCTTCGACGACCACGCGTACGCCGTCCCCGGCGCGCAGAACACGTGCCCAATGCCAGCGGCCGCGGCACTGCGAAGGATCGAACCGACATTGCCCGCATCCTGCACACCGTCGAGCACGACGCACGTTTCATTCACCTGCTCTGGCAGCGGCGCGTCGATCTTTTCGACAAGCAGCAGAAGGCCCACACCGTGGACCACATTCGACAGTTGCCCGAAGAGCGCGTCCGGCAGCGTGACGACACGATGCTCGTCAATGCGCGAGACGATCGCCTGCGCTTCTTCATGACGCAACGCGCCGTCAGTCACGATGCAGGTTTCCGGCTGGCCAGCGGCATCGAGATATGCGCTTGCCAGGTGGAAGCCTTCGAGCAGCGCGTGGCCGCTGCGGCGCTGCTGGTGCGTCGAACCGGCCAGAGCCTTCAGGCGTTTGTAGAGCGGATTGTCCCGCGACGTGATGGCTTTCACAGGCAGTGAAGACGTTAGGAGAAGAACGGAAACCGGAAACGGAACGCCGTTGACCGGGCGTCAGAAGGCAGGCGCGCTGTCGTCAAAGGCGTCGTCGAATGCATCGTTGTGCAAGGCCGGCAGCACGACCGGCACATTTCCCGGCACTTTGACCTGCAGGCTCATGCGTGCATGCGCCTCCCGCACCGGCGCAAACGAGCGCCGATGATGCTCGCACGGCCCATGCGCGAGCAGTGCAGCGAGATGTTGCGGTGTGCCGTAGCCCGAATGCGCATCGAAGCCATACATCGGAAACGCCTGATGCAATTCGAGCAGCATGCGGTCACGGGTGACTTTCGCGAGGATCGACGCCGCCGATATGCTTTTCACCAGTGCATCGCCACCAACGATTGCCTCGCTTCGGATACTCAGCACCGGGCAGCGATTACCGTCGATTTTCACGAGCGTCGGTGTGACGGCGAGCCCCTCTACCGCGCGCTTCATCGCCAGCATCGTCGCGTGCAGGATGTTGAGCGTATCGATTTCCTCAACCGAAGCCGACGTGATGCAGTAGGCCAGCGCCCGGTCGACGATCTTGTCGTACAGTTCGTCACGCTTTTTTGCGCTAAGCGCCTTTGAATCGTCCAGACCGCGAATCATCGGCCGGTCGGGATCGAAGATCACCGCAGCGGCCACGACGGGCCCGGCCAGCGGCCCGCGCCCAGCCTCATCGACACCACAGACGATTTCCACCGGCGAATCGAAATTCAGACCCACCTGGATCGCGGCCGCGCCCGAAAGAGCGGCCTTGCGGCGCGGCGCACGGCCGGCCGTCATCGCCGCCCCCTGCGGGTGTCGATGACGCTCGCCACCACTTCCGCGGCGCGCTGGGCCGTATTCTGCTTCAGCACGTGATGCATTTCCGTGAAAATTTCCGTGAGCGTGCTCCGGTTGGCCTCGTCGCGCAACTGGGTCAGCGTGGCCTCGGCCAGCGCCTCGGGCGTCGCGAAGTGCTGGAGAATTTCCGGCACCACGAAGCGCCCGGCCAGAATGTTCGGCAAGCCGACGTACGGCAGATAACCCTGCCGCCGCATGATCTGGCCCGTGAGCCACGGCACCTTGTACGAGATCACCATCGGCTTTTTCAGCAGCGCGGCTTCCAGCGTCACCGTGCCGCTTTTGACGAGAATCGCATCGGCGGCGGTCATCGCAGTTTGCGACTGGCCGTCGGTGATCGTCAAGGCGAGGCGCGGGTGCGCGTCCACGAGCGGCTGCAGCAGCTCGCGCAGCACAGGCGTCGCCGCCGGCATCACGAAACGCACACCAGGTTCACGCTGCTGCATCAGTTCCATCGCATCGAAGAACGTCGGTCCGATCAGGCCGATCTCCGAGCGCCGGCTGCCCGGCAGCACGGCGATCACTGGCCCGCTTTCCGGCAGACCGAGCATGCGCCGCGCGCCGGCCGTGTCAGGCACGATCGGGATTTCGTCGGCGAGCGGATGGCCGACGTAGGACGCCGCCACCCCCGCTTTTTCCAGCAGCGCCGTTTCGAACGGGAACACGCACAGCATGTGGTCGACCGCTTTCGCGATCTTCTTGATGCGGCCGCCGCGCCACGCCCAGATCGAAGGGCAGACGAAATGAATGGTCGGAATGCCCGCGTCACGCAGCGGATGCTCGAGGCCGAAGTTGAAATCGGGTGCGTCGACACCGATGAACGCGTCAGGCGGTTCGGCCAGCAACTGGCGCTTCAGCTCGTTGCGAATGCCGAGGATTTCGGGAATGTGCTTCAGCGCTTCGACATAGCCGCGCACGGTCAGCTTTTCCATCGGCCAGTGCGCGTCGAAGCCGGTTGCGATCATGCGTGGGCCGCCGATGCCATAGTACTGCGTGGACAACGGCAGACGACTCGACAGACCGTCGAGCAGCGACGCCGCCAGCAGATCGCCCGATGGCTCGCCGGCCACCATTGCGAGCCGCAGCGGGCGGGGTTGCAGCGCCATCGGTTAGCGGATGATGCCGCGCTGCGACGCTTCGACGAAGTCGACCAGCGCCTGCACCGGAGCATCGCCGTCACCGCCTGCGGACGCGAGTTCGCGCAACTGCAGCTTCGCCTCTTCGAGCGACAGCCCGTTCTTGTAGAGCAGACGATAGGCCGCGCGCAGCGCCGAGATCGCGTCAGCCGAAAAACCGCGGCGGCGCAGACCTTCGACGTTGATGCCGTGCGGCTCCGCCTTGTTGCCAGCGGCGATCACGAACGGCGGAATGTCCTGTACCAGTGCCGACGCGCCTCCGAGCATCGCATGCGCGCCGATGCGCACGAACTGGTGCACGCCCGACATGCCGCCGATGATCGCATGGTCGCCGATCGTCACGTGGCCCGCCATCTGCGCATTGCTCGACAGGATCACATTGCTGCCGACGCGGCAGTCGTGGCCGATGTGCACATACGCCATGATCCAGTTGTCGTCGCCGAGCGAGGTCACGCCCGCGTCCTGCACCGTGCCGGTGTGGATCGTCGTGAACTCGCGGATCATGTTGCGGTTGCCGATCTCGAGCCTTGTCGGCTCGTCCTTGTACTTCATGTCCTGTGGCCTGCCGCCGACCGACGCGTAGTGGCCGATACGGTTGTCTTCGCCGATCGTCGTGTGACCTTCGATCACGCTGTGCGACCCGACTGTCGTCCGTGCACCGATCGTGACGTGTGCGCCGACGATGGCATATGGCCCGATTTCGACCGACTCGTCGAGCTGCGCGCCCGACTCGATGATCGCAGTGGGATGAATCCTGCTCATGCGCCCTCGCTTCTCATTCTGTTGCGTTGTCTGGATGCTGCGCGGTGACTTACTGGCCGTCGTCCGATTGCCGGACTGCGCACATCAGATCGGCTTCCGCCGCCACCTGGCCATCCACCTCGGCACGTGCCTTGAACTTCCAGATGCCGCGCATATGCCGCTCGAACGTGACGTTCAGGATCAGCTGGTCGCCCGGTTCGACTACACGCTTGAAGCGCGCGTTGTCGATACCGACGAACAGATACAACGTGTTGTCCGGATCGTGCGGCTCTTCGGCGAACGTCAGGAGCGCGGCCGTCTGCGCGAGCGCTTCCAGAATCAGCACGCCGGGCATCACCGGGCGCTTCGGGAAGTGGCCCATGAAGTACGGTTCGTTGATCGACACGTTCTTCAGCGCTTTGATGTTCTTGTGCGGCTCGAGTTCGAGCACCCGATCGACCAGCAGGATCGGATAGCGATGCGGCAACAGCGTGAGAATCTTATGGATGTCGAGATTGATTTTTTCGGTGCTCATGGTGTTTCTGCTCACGCATGGTCTGCGCGATGATGACTGCGGATGCTTATGCAGGCAGGTTGATAACGCATGCGGCCGTCGCGTTGCGCCGGTTGCCCCGACCCGGGCGGCGTCTCCTGCCACCCTGGCCAGCAACCCGTACGCGTAAGCCGTGCTCTTGCTGTTACCCCTTGTCGCCGGAAGCGCTCCCGGCAACAGTGGCTTCCAGCGCCTTGATTCGGTCCCGCAGTTTGTCGAGATTGCGCAGCAACGCCGCGCTCCTGTTCCAGGACGCATGGTCGACGGCCGGGAACGCGCTCGTGTACATGCCGGGCTTCAACAGTGACTTCGACACCCCGGACTTCGCCGTCACAATCACATGATCGGCCAGCGTCACGTGTCCGGCAATGCCTACCGCCCCGCCGATCATGCAGTGCCGGCCAATCGTCGTGCTACCGGCAATGCCTGCGCAACCCGCGATGACGGTGTAAGCGCCGATCCTGCAGTTGTGGCCGATCTGAACGAGATTGTCGATCTTCACGCACTCTTCGATGATCGTATCGGCCATCGCGCCGCGATCGATCGTCGTGTTGGCGCCGATCTCCACGTCGGGCCCGATCGACACGCCGCCGACCTGCGGAATCTTGACCCAGCTACCCGTGCGCGCGTCGCCTTCGCCGGTGAAATCCGGGGCGAACCCGAAACCGTCCGATCCGATCACGGCGCCCGCATGAATGATCGCGCGCGGACCGATCCGGCAGCCGTGGTAAACCGAAACGTTGGGATACAGATGCGAACCGTCGCCGATCTGGGTGCCACGGCCGATCACCACGTTTGCATCGAGCTGCACGTTCTCGCCGATCACGGCGCCCGCTTCGACCGTCACATTCGGACCGATCACCGCGCTCGCCGCGACTTTCGCCGACGGGTCGATCGTCGCGCCCGGATGGACGCCGGGTGCGGGCTTCGGTGCGGCGAGATCGATGAAAGCCTGCGCAAGGCGCGCGAAGTAAGCGTAGGGATTCGGCGTGACGATGAAGTTACGGCCCTCGCTGGAAGCGAGCCTGGCGAGGTCGCCGGCATTGATCAGCACGGCGCCCGCACGGGTTGTCTCAACCTGTGACAGATATTTCGGGTTCGCGAGGAATGCCAGTTGTTCCGGGCCAGCCTGATCCAGCGGCGCCAGGCTGCCGACGCGATGCGCCGGATTGCCAACTACTTCGCCGCCAAACCGCCGGGCAACTTCCTCGAGCGTAAAAGCCATGCGTGTGCTGCTCCTGCGTTTCAGTTGGCGTTGTTCGACGCCGCCAGTGCCTTCAGCACCTGATCCGTGATATCGATGCGCGGGCTGACGTAAACCGCCTCCTGCACGATCAGGTCGTAATGCTGCTGCTCGGCAATCTGCTTGATCACCTTGTTCGCACGATCCAGCACCGCCGCCAGTTCCTCGTTGCGACGCTGGTTCAGATCTTCGCGGAACTCACGCTGCTTGCGTTGGAAATCGGTGTCCAGTTGCGACAGGTCGCGCTGTTTCTGCGCGCGGTCTGAGGCCGACATCGACGGGCCGTTCTTGTCGAGCGAATCGGACATCGATTTCAGACGCTGCGCCATGTCCTGCAGATCCTTGTCGCGCTTTGCAAATTCGGCTTCAAGCTTGGTCTGCGCCGCCTTCGCCGCCGTCGACTCACGCAGGATCCGATCGGAATTCACCGCCGCGATCCTGGCTTCCTGCGCCTGTGCCGCGGCGCTTACGCCGAGTGTCATCGCCAGCGCCAGCATACACATAGCACGTTTCGAAAACATACCGGTTAGCAAAGTCATCCTCTCGATACTGTAAGTGATTCCGGACTGCGCGCTCAGAATGCCGTCCCGATCTGGAACTGGAACTTCTGGTACTGGTCGCCTGTGTGTTTCTGGAGCGGGAAGCCAAGGCTCAGCTTGAGCGGCCCGATTGGCGAAATCCAGGCAAGACCCACACCGTAGCCATACCGCAGCCCGTTCGCACCGGTCGAGTTCGCGGAAGCGCTGGCATCCGCCCACACGTTACCGGCGTCGAGGAACGTGAACACCCGCAGCGTGCGGTCATAACCCGTACCCGGCAGCGGGAACGTCAGCTCGATGTTGCCGACCACCATCTTCGAGCCACCGATCGGGTCATTCGTGGTCTTGTCCCGCGGACCCAGCGAGCTCGGCTCGTAACCCCGCACCGAACCAATACCACCCGCGTAGTAGTTCTTGAAGATCGGGAACGGCTTGCCGGAGAGGCCGTTACCATAACCGCCCTGGAAGTTGAAACCAAGCACGAAGCCACGCGCAAACGAATAATAGTACTGCGCCTGGATGTCGGCCTTGTAATACTGTGTGGCGCCGATCGGCGTGCCGTATTCCGCGTTGGCCTGCGTGAAGTAGCCGCGGCTCGGGACGAGCGCGCTGTCACGCGCATCGCGCGACCAGCCGACGGTAAGCGGTACGTTGTTCGATACGCGGCCAAACTCCTGAACGTATTGCTGGTACGAGGCCGGCGTGTTCGCGTCGACGTCGAGCGTGTTCTGTTCGAAGCCAGCGCCGAAGTAGACGGTATCGACTTCGGAGAACGGGATCCCAAACTTCAGATCAGCGCCCATCGTGACGATCTTGAAGCTCGAATCCGTCGAGTAATACAGCGGCTCGTAGGTCCGGTAGTAGACGTCCGTGATTCGTTTGATGCCGTCGACCGTGAAGTACGGGTCGACCTGCGAGACCGTCAACGTACGGTAAGTTTTCGCCGTATTCACGTTGACCGACAGACTCGTGCCGGAACCGAACACGTTGTCCTGCGACACGCCTGCCGACAGCACCACCTTGTCGGTCGACGAGAAGCCCGCACCCAGCGTAATCGCGCCAGTCGGCTTTTCGGCCACCTTGACGTCCACGTCGACCTGGTCGGGCGTGCCTTCCACCGGAGTCGTCGTCACGTCGACATCGGTGAAGTAGCCGAGACGGTTGATGCGGTCTTTCGACAACGCAAGCCGGTTCGAATCGAACCACGAGCTTTCGAGCTGACGCATTTCACGGCGCACGACTTCGTCGCGCGTTCGCGTATTGCCGACCACGTTGATCCGGCGCACATACACGCGGCGGCTCGGATCGACCTGCAGCGTCAGGTCGACCGTGTGATGTTCCTGATCGATCTGCGGCAGCGCGTTCACGGTGGCGAACGCATACCCGTACTCGCCGAGCTTGTCGACGATCGCCTTCGTGGCGGCCTGCAGCTTCTCGGCGGAGAACCGGTCACCCGCCTTGATCTTGACGAGCTTGTTGAGTTCCGCCTCGCGATCAAGCAGATTGCCCGCGAGCTTGATGCTTGAAATCGTGTACGGCTCGCCTTCGTGCAGCGAGATCGTCAGATACATGTCCTTCTTGTCCGGCGAGATCGAGACCTGGGTCGACTCGATGCTGAACTCCAGATAGCCGCGGTTCAGGTAGTACGAACGCACGTTCTCGAGGTCGCCGGTGAGCTTTTCCTTCGCGTACAGGTCGTTCTTCGTGTACCACGAGAACCAGTTCGGCGTGGACAGCTGCATTTCGTCGAGCAGCGTGCCGCTGCTGAACGTCTTGTTGCCGATGAAGTTGATCTGGCGGATCTTGGCGCTCGGACCTTCGACCACCGAGAACAGTACCGACACGCGGTTGCGGTCGATCGGAGTAATCGTGGTGGTGACCTCTGCGGCATAGAAGCCGCGCGTCAGGTACTGGCGCTTCAGTTCCTGCTCGGCCTTGTCGACGAGTGCCTTGTCGTAATAACGGCCTTGCGACAGCCCGACGGCGCGCAGCGCCTTGATCAGGTTATCCTTTTCGAATTCGTGGATGCCGGCGAAATCGATCGTGCCGATGGCCGGTCGTTCCTGAACCTGCACGACGACGACGTTGCCTTCGGTAGCAATCTTGACATCGTTGAAGAAGCCCGTTGCATACAGCGCGCGAATCGCTTCAGAAGCCTTGTCGTCGCTGAAGGTGTCGCCCTGCTTGATCGGCAGATACGAGAACACGGTACCGGGCTCGACGCGTTGCAACCCCTCGATCCGAATGTCTTGCACCACGAAAGGTGTCGTCGCGTGAGCCACCAGCCCATGCGCGGCAAATGCCGCGGCTACAACCGTCTTTGGAACAAAGCGATGAGGTTTAAACAACGTGCTTCCCCAGTATGTATAGCTGCATCGGGTCGGGCGGTCGCCATCGTGAACGCCGCCAGACACTTTAAAAATGGATTAAACGAGCCAGATCGTTGAAGAGCGCAATCGCCGACAGTGCGACGATGCAAACCAGCCCCGCTCTTTGCAAAACGAGCTGCCAGCGATCGGATACGGCCTTGCCGGTTACAGCTTCAACCAAATAATATAACAGATGCCCCCCGTCCAATACCGGAATTGGTAAGAGGTTTAGCACGCCAAGGCTGATACTGACGAGCGCGAGGAACGACAAAAACGCAGACGGACCAAGGCGCGCGCTCTTACCCGCATAGTCCGCGATGGTCACCGGACCGGACAGGTTCTTCAGCGACGCCTCGCCGACGATCATCCTGCCGAACATCCGCAACGAGTAAATCGCGATATCCCACGTGCGGCGCACACCGAGCTGGAGACTCTCAACCGGGCCGTAACGCACGTCGACAGACGGCACCTGGGTTGCGAGCGCCGCACCGATACGGCCGACGTTCTGCCCTGTCGCGCCGTCGCGCGACATCACTGGAACGAGGCTGATGTCATGCCGCGTACCCGCTTCCTTACCCTGCGCGCCACGCTCGATCTGCAGCGAGATCGTCTTGCCCGCGTGTGCCTTCACGTATGCGATGAAAGCCGTCGCGCTGTCGACCGGTTTGCCATCGACGGCACGCAGAAGGTCACCTGCAATGAGACCGGCATGTTGCGCCGGGCTACCCGGCTCCACGCCTGCCACCGACAACGTCCCGCCGCCCGGCTCGAAGCCGAGTCGCGTCATGAAGTCGTCGTCGACATCGTGTTCGGTGACGCCACTCAGGTCCAGCGCGAAATCAAACGTGCCGCGGCCGTCCTTCGCACCGAGCACGACGCGGCGCTGATCGAACGCCGCGCCCATCAGCTTCCACCGCAGGTCCGACCACGAGCGGACCGATTCGCTTTCGCTGGCGTTAGCATCGCGGATCGAGACGATCTTTTCACCGCCGTCGAAGCCCGCCTGCGCAGCCGGCGTATTCGGCGCCGGGGCCGCGACAATCGCGGCCGGCTCGGTCACCCCGCCTGCAAACACGGCGGCGAACAGCACGATGGCCAGCAGGAAATTGGCGATCGGGCCGGCCGCCACAATCGCGATCCGTTTCCCGACCGACTGCCGGTTGAACGCGCGCGGCAACTCGTCGGCAGGAATGGGCGCACCTTCCTCGCGCTCATCGAGCATCTTCACGTAACCGCCGAGCGGGAGCGCCGAGATCGTCCATTCGGTGCCGGTCTTTTTGCTGACCCACTGCACCAGGGGCTTGCCGAACCCGATCGAAAAACGCAGCACCTTCACGCCGCACAGGCGCGCGACGCTGTAATGGCCATACTCGTGGACGACGACGAGCACGCCAATCGCAACCGCGAAGGCAACGAGTTCGATCAACAGGTTCATGAACGCCTCACTGGACGGCGCGTTCCGTGCGGCGGGCACCCGCAGGCAGGCTGTCGATGAAAGTGGCAGCGGCACGGCGCGCGACGGCGTCGGCGTCGATCACGTCGTCGAGTACCGCCGCGCTGCGGTTCGGCAGCGCATTCAGCACGGCATCGACAACCTGGGCAATCGCCATGAAACCAATCCGGCGCGACAGGAACGCTTCGACGGCAACCTCATTGGCGGCGTTCAGCGCCGCACTTGCGATACCACCTTCGGCCAGCGCTTCCATCGCCAGCGCGAGACACGGGAAACGCGCGTAATCGGGTTTCTCAAATGTCAGCGACGCGACCTCGACCAGGTCGAGCTGCGCAACGCCGGAATCGACGCGATCCGGGAACGCCAGCGCGTGCGCGATCGGCGTGCGCATGTCGGGGTTGCCCAGTTGCGCGAGCACCGATCCATCAGCGTACGACACCAGCGAATGGATCACGCTCTGCGGGTGGATCAGCACCTCGATGCGCTCGCCTGGCAGACTAAACAGCCAGTGCGCCTCGATGACTTCAAGACCCTTGTTCATCATCGTTGCCGAGTCGACCGAAATCTTTCGGCCCATTACCCAGTTCGGATGTTTGCAGGCTTCGTCGGGCGTGACGTCGACGAGCGTCGACGGTTCGCGTGTGCGGAACGGGCCGCCCGAGGCTGTCAGGATGATTTTCGAAACGCCGCCATGCAGCGCAGCTTCGCGCGGCAGGCACTGGAAGATCGCGTTATGTTCACTGTCGACCGGCAGCAGGATCGCGCCGTGATCGCGCACGGCGTCCATGAAGATCGAGCCGGACATCACCAGTGCTTCCTTATTCGCAAGCAGGATGCGTTTGCCGGCGCGGGCGGCGGCAAGGCTCGGCGCGAGGCCCGCAGCACCGACAATCGCCGCGACCACCGTATCGCAGGCATCGCTCTTCGAGACGTCGACAAGCGCCTGCGGACCGTAGGTCACTTCAGTCTTGCAGCCGGCTTCGCGCAGCTTCGCCGCGACGCTCGCAGCGGTTTGGGCATCGCCGACCACGGCCACTTCGGGCCTGAAACGCACGCACTGCTCGACGAGCTTCTCGCCGTTGCGGTGCGCGGTCAGCGCATAGACAGAAAAACGCTCGGGATGACGCGCGACGACGTCGAGCGTGCTGTCTCCAATCGAGCCCGTGGAACCGAGCAGAGTTAATCTTTTTTGCATGTCTCTTTCTCTAGCCGAGCAGCAGCATCGCGAGCGGCAGCACCGGCAACAACGCGTCGATGCGATCCAGCACACCGCCATGGCCCGGCAGCAGACCGCTGGAATCTTTCACGCCGGCCTGGCGCTTCAGCATCGACTCGAACAGGTCACCGACTATGCTGAATACGACCAGCACAGTCAGCGCGATCAGGGCGCGCGGTGCGCCCAGGCGCTCCAGCAGCGCCGAATACAGGGTTGGCTCGAACGCATGCAGGAGCGCGGCCAGAATGGCGACGACCAGCACGGCGACCCAGCCGCCGAGCGCGCCTTCCCAGGTCTTACCCGGACTGATGGCAGGCGCGAGCTTGTGTTTACCGAACGCCTTTCCCGAGAAGTATGCGCCGATATCGGCCAGCCATACCACTAGCAGCAGCGACAGCACGAACGGCACACCTTCGATGCGGGCGGCTACAAGCGCGTGCCAGCAGGCCACGAACACGACAATACCGGCCACGAACAGGAACAGACGCCACGAGCCTTGCGCCAGCACAGGCCTGCGCAGCAGGACAAACGGCCCGGCCAGCACCCAGAACACGGTCGCCGCCTGAAACAGCGGCCGGGGCTGCTCGACGCCGGTGCCGAGCTTCGTGCTCGCGACCAGCGCTGCCGCGGTCACCAGCGCATAGATGACCGGCCCGGCGCCGCCGAGTTTCAGAAGGCGCGCCCATTCCCAGGCGGCGAAAACGACGACGAACGCGATCAGCGCGCCAAACGCGCCGACCGGCGCAAATAGCGTGACCGGCAGAAGCACAGCCAGCAGAACGATCGCCGTGATGACACGGGTCTTCAGCATGGAAGCGAATCGACGTTATTCGATTGCGGTTCGAGCTGGGCGCTCGTACGACCAAAGCGACGCTCGCGCTCCGCATAGGACGCGATGGCGTGCCCCAAGGCATCGGCGTCGAAATCTGGCCAGAATGTATCGGTGAAATAGAACTCGGTGTACGCGAGTTGCCACAGCAGGAAATTGCTGATGCGCTGCTCGCCGCCGGTGCGAATGAAAAGATCAGGCTCCGGCGCGTAAGCCATCGCCAGATGCCCGGCGAAAGCCTCCTCGGTCACGTCGACGGGCCGGCCTGCAGCCACCGACTGCTCGACCAGCTTACGCGTGGCCTGCATGATGTCCCAGCGGCCGCCGTAATTGGCGGCGATGGTCAGGGTAAGACGGGTGTTGCGCGCGGTTTTTGTTTCCGCGCGACGAATCAGGTCCTGAATGCGTTTATCGAACATCGACAGATCGCCGACGACGCGCAAGCGGATGCCGTTTGCGTGCAGCTTGCCGATTTCACGTTCGAGCGCCGTCACGAAGAGACGCATCAGGAACGAGACTTCGTCGTTCGGACGACGCCAGTTTTCGGAACTGAATGCGAACAGCGTCAGGTATTCGACGCCGCGGCGCGCGCATGCCTCGACGGCCGCGCGGACCGCGTCGACGCCGCGCGTGTGGCCCGCTACGCGGGGCAGTCGGCGCTGCGTCGCCCAACGGCCGTTGCCGTCCATGATGATCGCGATATGTCGCGGCACTGCTGCGACATCAGGCACGCGAACGGTAGAGCTGGTATAGGTCATGGCCGTCGGGACAGTGACTGCAAAAAGAAAGTGAAGACCGCGAAGGTTCTGGCGCCTTACGGCTTCAAACCGTCATGATCTCGGCTTCTTTCGTCGTGACGAGCTTGTCGATTTCCGCGACAAATCTGTCCGTCAGCTTCTGGACATCGTCGCCAGCGCGGCGCTCGTCGTCTTCGGAGATTTCCTTGTCTTTCACGAGCTTTTTCAGTTGCTCGTTAGCGTCGCGACGCAGATTGCGGATGGCGACCTTGGCCGTTTCGGCTTCGCTCTTGACGACCTTCGTCAGCTCACGACGACGCTCTTCCGTCAGCGCAGGCATCGGTACACGGATCACGTCGCCCTGGGTAGCCGGATTCAGACCCAGATCCGACTCACGGATCGCCTTTTCGACGACCGCCACCATCTTCTTTTCCCACGGCTGGACGCCGATGGTGCGCGCGTCGATCAGCGTCAGATTGGCGACCTGCGAAATCGGCACCGGCGAGCCGTAGTAGTCCACCTGGATATGATCCAGCAGCCCCGTGTGTGCGCGACCCGTGCGGATCTTCGACAGATCGTTGCGAAACGCTTCGATCGAGCGCTGCATCTTCTGGTCAGCGCCTTTCTTGATGTCAGCCACAGACATGATTAAACCTCCGAACCTTTAAAACGGTGCAGGCCGGCCAGCGCGCGCACCGGCGGCGGCCTGCGTTCAAGCCCACATTACGTGGAAGAGAGTTTACACGTGGACGAGCGTGCCTTCGTCCTCGCCCAATACGATGCGCTTGAGCGCGCCCGGCTTGACGATCGAAAACACGCGGATCGGCAGCTTCTGATCGCGGCACAGCGCAAAGGCCGTCGCGTCCATCACCTGCAGATTGCGACCGATGGCCTCGTCGAAGCTGATCGTCGTATAGCGCGTCGCCGAGGCGTCTTTCTTCGGGTCGGCCGAATAGACGCCGTCCACCTTGGTGGCCTTCAGCACGACTTCCGCGCCGATTTCCGAACCGCGCAGCGCCGCAGCGGTGTCGGTGGTGAAAAACGGGTTGCCGGTACCGGCCGCGAAGATCACCACCTTGCCTTCTTCCAGCTGACGGATGGCGCGGGGGCGAATGTACGGCTCAACAACCTGGTCCATGCGCAGCGCCGACTGTACGCGCGCCTCGATGCCCGCGTGACGCATGGCATCCTGCAGCGCGAGCGCGTTCATCATCGTCGCAAGCATTCCCATGTAGTCTGCCGTCGCGCGGTCCATGCCGGCTGCACCGCCTGCCACACCGCGGAAAATATTGCCGCCCCCGATGACGACCGCCAGCTGCGTGCCGAGCCGGACCACCTCGGCTACATCCGCCACCATTCTTTCGATCGTCGCGCGATTGATGCCGAAGGCATCATCGCCCATCAAGGCTTCGCCGGAGAGTTTGAGGAGGACGCGTTTATAGGCAGTGGGCATAGAGATATCCAGATCGCGCAGAAGAGGACGACAACAACTTGGAACTGTAGGGGTGAAATGCTGATTCGGGCAAGCGCCGCGAAATTGGCAAACCGGAAGGTTCACCGGCAGCGGCCGCCATGCCGGCCCAACCCCGGGATTCAACCCGGCGGCCGCCCCGCATGCAGCCTTGCGGCGCTGCCGGCCGCGGCAGGATCTTGCCCCACCGCGGGTCCAACCGTAGTGCCTTGATACTTATTGCTGCTTCGCAGCAGCGACCTGAGCAGCCACTTCGGCGGCAAAATCGTCCTGACGCTTTTCGATGCCTTCTCCGACCACGAACAGCGCGAACTTCTGCACGCTCGTGTTCGCTGCCTTCAGCATCTGCTCGATCGTCTGCTTGTCGTTCTTCACGAACGGCTGGTTCAGCAGCGACACTTCCTTCAGGTACTTTTGCACGCTGCCGTCGACCATCTTCGCGACGATTTCAGCCGGCTTGCCCGATTCGGCGGCCTTCTGCTCGGCGATGCTGCGTTCCTTGGCGATCAGGTCGGCCGGCACTTCGTCCGACGACAGCGAAACCGGCTTCATCGCGGCGATGTGCATCGCGACGTCCTTGCCGACCTGCTCGTCGGCGCCCGTGTACTCGACCAGCACGCCGATACGCGTGCCGTGCAGGTACGCTGCCAGCTGGTTCGAGGTTTCGAAACGCACGAAACGGCGGATCGACAGGTTTTCACCGATCTTGCCGACCAGCGCGAGACGCACGGCGTCGACCGTCGTGCCATCCAGCGGCAGTGCCGACAGTGCAGCCACATCAGCCGGGTTCTGCTTTGCGATCAGTTCTGCGATGGTCTTCGAGAAGGCCAGGAAGTCGTCGTTCTTCGAAACGAAGTCGGTTTCGCAGTTCAGTTCGACGATCGCGCCTGCGTTGCCGCCGATGAACGATGCGATCACGCCTTCAGCCGTCACGCGCGATGCTGCCTTGCTGGCCTTGTTGCCCAGCTTCACGCGCAGCAGCTCTTCGGCACGGGCCATGTCGCCCTCGGCTTCCGTCAGCGCCTTCTTGCATTCCATCATCGGCGCGTCGGTCTTCGCGCGCAGTTCTGCAACCATGCTTGCGGTAATTGCCGCCATCATTCGCTCCTTGAGTCTGTCTTTCACACGCCGCCCGCACTTCGATGCCAGCGGCAATAATTCGTTTCCGCATCAGCGCGAAATTTTTATCGCGCTGTTTCCAGACGTGCGCCCGCGCCCATCTGGGCGTCGCGGCTTAAAAAAAGGGGGCCTGTAGAAAGCCCCCTTTTTTGCCGGACACGGGGCAACCTTACGCCTCCGAGTTGACCTCGACGAACTCGTCGCCGTCGCCACCGCGTGCGGCCTGCACCACTTCGTTGACCGCATTCGCGCGGCCTTCGAGGATCGCATCAGCCACGCCTTGCGTGTACAGGGCGACTGCCTTGCTGGCGTCGTCATTACCCGGGATCACGTAGTCGATGCCTTCCGGCGAGTGATTCGTATCAACCACGGCGATGACCGGCACGCCGAGCTTGTTCGCTTCGGTGACGGCAATCTTGTGGTAGCCAACGTCGACCACGAAGATTGCGTCCGGAATGCCGCCCATGTCCTTCACGCCGCCGATCGACTTTTGCAGCTTCGCGATTTCGCGTTCGAACAGCAGCGCTTCCTTCTTGCTCATGCGCTCGAGTTCGCCTGCCTCAACAGCCGCTTCCATGTCCTTCAGGCGCTTGATCGACACCTTCAGCGTCTTGAAGTTGGTCAGCATGCCGCCGAGCCAACGGGCGTTGACGTACGGCATACCGGCGCGTTGCGCCTCTTCGGCGATTGTGTCGCGCGATTGACGCTTCGTGCCGACAAACAGAATCGTGCCGCGGTTCGCTGCCAGTTGACGCACATACTTCAGTGCGTCGTTGTACATCGGCAGCGTCTTTTCGAGGTTGATGATGTGAATCTTGTTGCGATGACCGAAAATGAAGGGGGCCATCTTCGGGTTCCAGAAGCGCGTCTGGTGACCAAAGTGGACACCGGCTTCCAGCATTTGACGCATGGTAACTGCCATGAAATTCTCCGCTAGGGTTAGGTCTTAAGCCGGCTGCCGTATCCGCCGCGCCGCCTTCGCCACCTCACTGTGACCAAGACCTGACGCCGCGAACACCCTGGGTGCGCCGGCTTGCGAATCTGCTACTCTTGCCACCACTTTCGCGGTGCATCAAAGCCACCCCCGACAATTCAAATAACCAGGGGCGACTTAGCCAAACATTATAGCACGTGACTATCGGACGACTCAACCCGCCCGGTATCCCCAAACCAGCCACGGGTTGCACCTTGCCGCCTCACCCCGCTCGAATACGCCCCGGAGCACCGGCAAACAGACGCCCAGCCCGGCAAACGCCCTCGCAAAAGCCTGCGGCAGGCCCCATATGGTGCGATAATCGTTGGATAAATCGCATTTCAGGCCCGACTCATGGCTATTACGCTCAAAAACGAAGACGATATCGCCCAGATGCGCGTTGCCGGCAGGCTCGCGAGCGAGGTGCTCGACTACATCACACCATTCGTGAAGGCGGGGATCACGACCGGCGAGCTCGACCGCCTGTGCCACGAATACATGCTGAAGGAACAGGGCACGATTCCCGCCCCGCTCAACTATCAGCCGCCAGGCTACCCGCCCTATCCGAAGGCCACGTGCATTTCCGTCAACGACGTCATCTGCCATGGCATTCCCGGCGACAAGGCGCTCAAGAACGGCGATGCGCTCAATATCGACGTCACCGTCATCAAGAACGGCTATTTCGGCGACACAAGCCGGATGTTCATCGTCGGCGAAGGCTCGATCCTCGCAAAACGCCTTGTCCAGACCACGTTCGAATGCATGTGGCTCGGCATCGAACAGGTTCGCCCGGGCGCCCATCTGGGCGACATCGGCCACGCGATCCAGCGGTATGCCGAAGCGCAGGGTTACAGCGTCGTGCGCGAATATTGCGGTCACGGCATTGGCACCGTCTTCCACGACGACCCGCAGGTCCTGCATTACGGCCGCCCGGGCACCGGCATCGAACTGCAAAAGGGCATGATCTTCACCATCGAACCAATGATCAACGCCGGCCGCCGCGATATCCGTACCATGCCCGACCAGTGGACGGTCAAGACCAAGGATCGCAGCCTGTCGGCGCAGTGGGAACATACGGTGCTCGTCACGGAAACCGGTTACGAAGTCCTGACCGTTTCCGCCGGTACGCCTGCCCGCCCGGCGCTCGTCGCCGCCACCGCCTGAGCGGCCCTTCCGTCCACTGACCCGTTTGCCCATGAGTGTTCCAGCGGTTGCTCTTTCCCAAGCCACATCGCTCAAGGCGGACTACAAGGTGGCCAAAGCCTCATTGCTGGAACGCTTCAGGACTGCGACCAACGTCGATTCGCTGATGCGCGCGCTCGCGCGCCTGACCGATCGTGCACTGCGTGGCGCCTGGGATGCCTGCGAGCTGCCAGCATCGCTCGCGCTGGTGGCCGTGGGTGGCTATGGGCGCGGCGAGCTGGCGCCGCATTCCGATATCGACATTCTGGTCCTGCTGCCCGACCAACCGGTCGCGCACCTCGAGGCCCGCATCGAGCGCTTTATCGGCCTCGCGTGGGATCTCGGGCTTGATCTCGGCAGCAGCGTGCGATCGGTCTCGCAATGTATCGAGGAAGCGGGCAATGACGTCACCGTGCGCACCTCGCTTCTCGAAGCGCGGCAGATTACGGGCAGCGCGACACTCTTCGAAGAATTCTCGCGGCGCTACCGGGACGCACTCGATCCCCGCGCCTTCTTCCAGGCGAAAATGCTGGAAATGCGGCAGCGCCACGCCAAATTTCAGGACACCCCCTATGCGCTCGAGCCGAACGTCAAGGAAAGCCCGGGTGGCCTGCGCGACCTGCAACTGATTCTGTGGATTACCCAGGCGGCCGGATTCGGCAGTAGCTGGCGCGAACTCGACGCACGGGGCCTCATCACAGACCGTGAAGCGCGCGAACTGCGTCACAACGAAGGCTTTCTGAAGGCGCTGCGGGCACGGCTGCATGTGATCGCCGGACGTCGCCAGGACATTCTGGTGTTCGACCTGCAGAACGCGGTGGCGGAAAGCTTCGGCTACAAGGCGACCGCGACCAAACGCGCCAGCGAACAGCTGATGCGGCGCTACTACTGGGCCGCCAAGGCCGTCACGCAACTCGCTACGATCCTGGTCCAGAACATCGAGGCGCAACTTTTTCCGACTACGAGCGGCGTCACGCGCGTGCTGTCGGACCGTTTCGTCGAAAAACAGGGCATGCTCGAAATTGCGGCCGATGACGTCTTCGAACGCGAGCCGAACGCCATTCTCGAGGCGTTTCTGCTATATGAGGAAACGCCCGGCGTGAAGGGGTTGTCCGCACGCACGCTGCGCGCGCTCTACAACGCGCGCGACGCAATGGATCAGCGCTGGCGGCGCGATCCCGAAAACCGGCGCCTCTTCATGGAGATCCTGAAGCAGCCGCAAGGCGTCACACATGCGCTGCGGCTGATGAACCAGACGAGCGTGCTCGGGCGCTATCTGCTGAATTTCCGTCGTATTGTCGGACAGATGCAGCACGACCTGTACCACGTCTACACGGTCGACCAGCACATCCTGATGGTGTTGCGCAACCTGCGCCGCTTCGCGGTGGCCGAGCACGCGCACGAGTATCCGTTCTGCAGCCAGCTGATCGCGAATTTCGAGCGCCCGTGGGTGCTGTACGTGGCCGCGCTCTTTCACGACATTGCCAAGGGGCGCGGCGGCGACCATTCGACCCTCGGCATGGCCGATGCGCGTCGCTTCTGCCGCGACCACGATGTCGGGGGCGCCGACGGCGACCTCGTCGTCTGGCTGGTCCAGCACCACCTGACCATGAGTCAGGTGGCACAAAAGCAGGACACGAGCGACCCTGAGGTCATCAAGCGATTCGCGGAACTGGTCGGCTCGGAGCGGCGGCTGACGGCCCTGTACCTGCTGACGGTCGCCGATATTCGCGGCACCAGCCCGAAGGTCTGGAACGCGTGGAAAGGCAAACTGCTCGAAGACCTGTACCGCAAGACGCTCGCCGTACTCGGCGGCGCGCGCCCGGATGCACACTCGGAACTGAAAGCGCGCAAGGAAAAGGCGGTAGCGCTGCTCAGGCTCGAAACGGTGCCAGAGAACGCCCACTGCCCACTGTGGGAGCAACTCGATGTCGGCTATTTCCTGCGTCACGACGCCGCCGACATCGCCTGGCAGACGCGTGTGCTCTATCGGCATGTGCAAACGCCGGTGCCCATCGTCCGCGCCCGTCCTTCGCCGATCGGCGAGGGGCTGCAGGTGCTCGTCTACGTGAAGGACCAGCCGGATCTGTTCGCCGCCATCTGCGCCTATTTCGACCGGAATGCGCTGTCAGTGCTCGATGCGCGCGTCAGCACGACGCGGCACGGTTACGCGCTGGATAACTTCCTCGTCGCACATACCGAGGAAGACGTGCATTATCGCGACATTGCCAATCTGGTCGAGCAGCAACTCACCGCGCGGCTCTCGGGCGAAGGCCCGCTGCTGCCGGAACCGTCGAAGGGGCGTCTTTCACGCCTGTCGCGGACCTTCCCTGTCACGCCGCGCGTCGACCTTCGGGCTGACGAGCGCGGCCAGTACTACATCCTGTCCGTGTCGGCGAACGACCGGCCAGGCCTTCTTTATTCGATCGCGCGCGTGCTGGCGGAACATCGGGTCGGCGTCCATGCGGCGCGGATCAATACGCTCGGCGAACGCGTCGAGGACGTGTTTCTGCTGGACGGTCACGGCCTCTCGGACAGCCGCCTGCAAATTCAGGTCGAGACCGAACTGCTGCGCGCGATTGCAGTGTGAGATTTCATGCGAGTCAAACTGACAGCCAAGCACCCGCGGCCGGCCACTGCCGATCGCGCCCCCGTTCGCTCCGGCAGCGCTGCCGCACGCAGCAAGTCGAAGCCTGTCGGCCCCAAGCCGACGTCCATGCTGGGAGCCGGCGCCCGCAAGGGCGCTGAAAGCGGCGGCGCACGTCGTGGCGGCCCGGCAGCCCCTGCTGGCGCAGTGAAGCGGTCTTTCGGCACGAGCGCTCCAGCGGCGGGCGGCAAGCGCACGCCGACGGGCGGTGGTCGCGCCGGCGCCGGCGATCGGCCTGCACGCGCCGAGGGCAACGCACCGCGCGAACGTACTTTTGGCGAACGCACCGAGCGGCGTTCGCAGGCCGATCGCCCGCCGCGCCGCGAAGGCGCTGGCGGCCCACCCCGACGGGCAGACAGCGAGCGTGGCGAACGCGCACCCGGTTCTTTCGCCGGTGCCCGCGACCGTGCGGATCGACCACCGCGTCGTGCAGACAGCGAGCGCACCGGTGGGGAACGCGCGCCGCGCCGTTTTGACAGCGAGCGAGATCGCAGCGACCGGCCGGCGCGCGCGCCCCGCGAGGACGGTGCAAAACGGCCATACAGCGGCGCCCGCGGCACGGACGAGACCAGGCGTCCGTTTTCGCCCCGCCCCGCCCGCTCTGCTGATGCCAGCCCACGCGGCGAGCGGCCCGCGCGTCGCGAACGCGACGAATCGCGCGACCGCAGTGAAACCGCGCGCCCGAAGTTCGGAGCGGATCGCGGCGCACCCGGCGCGCGACGCGATTCGGATCGCCCGGCACGCAGCGCCGAAGGCCGTCGCCAGGGTGACGATCGTCCGTCGTTCCCGAAAGAGCGTCCTTCGTCCGAGCGGAGCCCGCGCGGAGAGCGCACTTTCGCGAAACCGGTGAAGAGCGGTTATGCGGACCGGTCCGAACGCCCCGCGCGAGACGACCGCACAGCGGGCACGTCCGCGAGGCGCGGTTCCGGCGATCGTATCGAGCGCAGCGATCGGGGTGACCGCTCCGCTTCGCCGCGCGCCCCCCGCACGGGCGACACCGCCGGTGCCTACGCCCGCCGCCCGGCCGATCGGGAGCGCCCGGCACGTGACGACAAACCGGCACGACGCGCACCTTCCACCGCAACGAGACCGGAACGCACCACGCAAGCTGCTTCACATCCCGCCGAACGTGAATACGACGATCAACCGGGCGTGCTGCGTCTGTCGAAGCGCATGTCGGAACTGGGTCTGTGCTCCCGCCGGGAAGCCGACGAATGGATCGAGAAAGGTTTGGTGCTTGTCGACGGTGTGAGGATCGACACGCTTGGCACCAAGGTCCGTCCGGAGCAGCATATCGAGATCGACCCGGCAGCCCAGGCGGCCCAGGCAAAGCAGGTCACCATCCTGCTGCACAAACCGGTGGGCTACGTGTCGGGACAGGCCGAGGACGGCTATCTGCCCGCGGTGACACTGGTCACACCGGAAAACCACTGGGACGGCGATCGGTCGAATATCCGCTTTTCGCCCACGCAACTGCGCGCGCTCGCGCCCGCCGGCCGTCTCGACATCGACTCCACCGGCCTGCTAGTGCTCACGCAGGACGGCCGCATCGCCAAACAGCTGATCGGAGGGCATTCGGATGTCGACAAGGAATATCTGGTACGCGTGACGTGGGGCGAGCAGACCACGGATATCGACCAGAGCTTCCCCCCCGAAAGTCTCGCCCTGCTGCGTCACGGCCTGTCGCTCGATGACGTGCCGCTCAAACCGGCGATGGTCAGCTGGCAGAACGGTGAACAGTTGCGCTTCGTCCTGCGCGAGGGCAAGAAGCGCCAGATCCGCCGCATGTGCGAACTGGTCGGACTTGCGGTGGTGGGCCTGAAGCGGGTGCGGATGGGGCGCGTATTGCTCGGCGCGCTGCCGCAGGGGCAATGGCGCTATCTGGACGCGGACGAGTCGTTCTGAGCCGGTCGTTCGTCGACCTGCATCATCTTTCAGCCGAAGCAAAACGCCCGCGAATGCGGGCGTTTTGTTGAGTGCCCATGCAGCCGGTGTAGCGGAAACCGCACCTCACTCGTCGATGTTCGGATCGAGATCCGGGAACAGCACCTCGGTGAAGCCGAACTTCGAGAAATCCGTGATCCGCATCGGGTAAAGCTTGCCGATCAGGTGATCACATTCATGCTGGACAACCCGTGCATGGAAGCCTTCGGCAACCCGATCGATCGGTTTGCCGAACTGGTCGAAGCCGTGGTACCGGATCATCGTCAAGCGGCTAACCGCGCCGCGCAGACCGGGGACGGACAGACAACCTTCCCATCCCTCTTCCGTGTCCAGCGACACCGGTGTGATGACCGGATTGATCAGCACCGTTTCCGGCACCGGCGGCGCGTCCGGATAGCGTTCGTTCTGGCCGAAACCGAAAATCACCACCTGCAGATCGACGCCGATCTGCGGCGCAGCGAGCCCCGCGCCGTCTGCGTCGTGCATCGTCTCGAACATGTCTTTGACGAGCTCGTGCAACTCGGGTGTATCGAAATGCTCGACCGTCGCGGCGATGCGCAGAAGGCGCGGATCGCCCATCTTGAGGATTTCACGGATCATGTCAGGTGCCCCTCCAGGAGCTTGCGCATACCATCTTCGTCGAGTACGGGGACGCCGAGTTCCTCTGCCTTCGCGAGTTTGCTGCCCGCTTCGGCGCCGGCCACCACGTAGTCGGTTTTTTTCGACACCGACCCCGCCACCTTCGCGCCGGCCGCTTCGAGCATTTCCCTAGCTGCTTCGCGGGCGAGATTTGGCAACGTACCGGTCAACACGACCGTCTTGCCAGCCAGCACGCCTTGCGGCGCCTTCGGCGCTGGCGGACCCTCCGCCCACGTCACCTTGCCTGGCGCGCGCAACTGGTCGATCACCGTGCGGTTGTGCGCTTCCGCAAAGAACTGGTGAATCGATTCGGCGACCACCGGCCCGACGTCGTTGACCTCCAGCAGTTCTTCGACCGAAGCGTTCATGATCGGATCGAGCGAGCCGAAATGCTTCGCGAGATCCTTCGCCGTCGATTCGCCGACATGGCGAATTCCCAGCGCATAGATAAAACGGGCGAGCGTGGTGTGTTTTGCCTTTTCGAGCGAATCAAGCAGGTTCTGTGCCGACTTGTCCGCGAAACGATCGAGGGCCGCGAGCGTCGAAAAGCCGATGTTGAACAGATCGGCGGGCGTGCGGACGAGATTCTGTTCGACCAGCTGATCGATGATTTTCTCACCGAGGCCATCGATATCAAGCGCGCGGCGCTGTGCGAAATGCCACAACGCCTGCTTGCGCTGCGCCGGGCAGAAGAGCCCACCCGTGCAGCGTGCGATCGCTTCGTCCGGAAGACGCTCGATCGCGGACCCGCAGACCGGACAGTGCGTCGGCATCACAAACTCGTGCGCATCGTCCGGACGGCGATCGAGCAGCGCGCTCACCACTTCGGGAATCACGTCGCCGGCACGCCGGACAATGACCGTATCGCCGATACGGATGTCCTTGCGACGCACCTCGTCCTCGTTGTGCAGCGTTGCATTCGTCACGGTCGCGCCACCGACGAATACCGGCTCGAGCCGCGCCACCGGCGTGATCGCGCCAGTACGGCCGACCTGCACGTCGATGGCGAGCAGCCGGGTCAACGCCTCCTGCGCCGGGAACTTGTGCGCGAGCGCGAAGCGCGGCGCGCGCGACACGAAGCCGAGCCTGTCCTGCTCCTCGCGCCGGTTCACCTTGTAGACGACACCATCGATGTCATACGGCAAGCCGTCGCGCTTCTCGCCAACCGCGCGAAAAAACGACAGCAGCCCTTGCGCACCCTCGACCACGGAGCGCTCGCCGTTGACCGGCAAGCCGAGTGCGCTGTACCAGTCGAGCAATGCGCTGTGCGTCGCGGGCATCTCCATGCCTTCCAGCACGCCGATTCCGTAAGCGAAGAACGACAGCGGGCGCTGCGCGGTGATCTTCGGATCGAGCTGGCGCAGGCTGCCTGCCGCGGCATTGCGGGGATTTGCGAACTCGCGTTGCTCCGCTTCTCGCTGCCGTGCGTTGAGCCGTTCGAAATCGCGGCGGAACATCAACACTTCGCCGCGCACATCGAGCGTTGCCGGGATATGTCTGCCCTTCAGCGTAAGAGGAATCGAGCGGATGGTCCGGACGTTCTCCGTGACGTCTTCGCCCGTCGTGCCGTCTCCACGCGTCGAAGCCTGAACGAAGTGCCCATCGACATAGCGCAACGAAATCGCCAGACCGTCGAACTTGAGCTCGCACGCATACTCCACAGGCGACTTGCCCAGCGCTTCGGAGACGCGCTTGTCGAACGCGACGATGTCCTCGTCTGCGAAGCCGTTGTTGAGCGACAACATCGGCATCGAATGCAGGACCGGTTCGAAGCCGCGCGCCGCCTCACCGCCTACGCGCTGGGTGGGCGAATCGGGTGTGACGAGGTCCGGGTGCTCCGCCTCGATCTGCTGCAGTTCCTTGAAGAGCCGGTCGTATTCGGCATCCGGCAGGTCCGGCTGGTCGAGCACGTAGTACGCGTGGTTGGCGCGCTCCAGTTCAGCGCGCAGCCATGCGGCCCGGTCGGCCGGGGACGTGGTGGCAGGATCGGGGACAACGGTTCGGGCCATGCTGTGAAGGCGTTCGCTGAGGTCATTGAGATGTCAGATTATCGCAGGAAGCGCGGGCCGTGGCATCGCCCGGATGGCAAGGATTGTGCGCACGCCGGCACTTGCATATCGGGGCTTCCCGGTCTCTTCGGCAAGCGCTCGCTGGATCGCGTTGGCATCGATTCGATACGGCGCGGGACGCCTTTGCAGGCAATCACGCGTCACGATATCCGCGGACGAGAGCAGCCAATGATCGCCATCATGGAGGCATGGCTCGACAGCGCGAGACGGCTAAAGCAGTGGGGAAATGAAAAGCAGAGAGTTGCCGGGCGACATGGGCAAACATCGCCCGGCAGTCAGAAGATGAATGAAGTGGTGTTACTGGCTGAACAGCCGGCGCGTCGCCGGCGAGCCCGCGGGGATGCCCGCCTGCTCCAGTTTCGCGTACAGCGTCATCAACTGCTTTTCGATTGCGAGCAGCGAGCTTTCAGGCAGCGGGCGACGCTGATCGTCGACAACCCGGGCACCGATCCGCTCAGACAGTGACTTCGCGTAATCACACATCAGACGGAACGGCAGGATGTCCTCGTCCGCGACCGGCACGTCGAGCACCAGCGTAATCATCTGGCCGCCCTTGTAGGTCAGGTCGTCGCGCAGGAAGTTGGTGTCGCCGAACTGCAGCATGAAGACCGGGCTCTGCTTCGCATCGAGCTTCACGAAGCGCGTGCCATCGCGCGACAGCAGCAGGCCATCCTGCGAAGCCACCGCCTGCACATAATTCGCCGACCAGGGCGCACCGTCGGACATCACGTTGATCGACAATTGCGCATCGCATTGCGCGGCGAAGCCATCCAGCTCGCGCGCCATGGCGACGGTCTCCAGCATGTCCGGAAACTCCGGTGCAGCGTCGATCGCGTCGGCGAACTGCTGCACGCCGGTGACGAATTCGGAGAACTCCAGTTCGTTGAGCGGGCCGCTGCGATTTGCGAGCTGGGCTGCCGCCCGCAGTTCTTCGTAGCGAACGCCGTTCTGCAGCAACTCCCAGATGCCGCCGCCTTCGGGCTTGCCTTCGATATAAACCGGCTTGCTGCCCGCGCGACGCAAACGCTGCGCAAACGGGATCACTTTGTCGCCCGCCACGGGCCCCGTAGGACGGATCGGCACGATGCAGTCGATGCGCCGGTCCACCACGGCGGGCGGTGCGGAAGAGATGGTCGTCGCGGCAGGCAGGATCGGTTCGATCTGCTCCTTGCCGGAGGCCGGCGACACCTCTTCGTCGACCGGCTCCGGAAAGCCGTTCGGCGTCGTCGTTTCTGCCTGGATATCGGCAGGCGTATCGAGTGGCGCTACGCCCGCGCCCCCGAAGCTCGGCTCGACCCGAGCAGCGCTGGCAGCGTCGGCGGATTCGCCAAGCGATGGCTCGCGACGCGTGGTCGGCCGCGCGGGTTCGATGAATGGGCTCTGTTCTTGCTGGTCGTCTCGCGCAAAGGTTTCAGCGGTTTCGGGTGGCATCGGCCGTGGCATCCTGCGGCGCACCTTCGCGCCCTGCCACGCGTTGTACACCACCACGCCCCCGACCACCACGGCGCCTGCGCCGATCAAACCGAGTGTCAACTCGTCCATGCATGCTCCGTCAGCAATTCTTTTATCTGCGTCGCGGCGTACCGCGCCCGCCCCGCGCGGCATGGAGCCGCAGCGTGATGCAGGCGCGCCGCCTGCTCAAATCCGCTTGTTCGTTCAAAAGCTCAAACACCACTCTGGACAAAGCCCGATGCCGTTTCCATATCGACTGCAACGATGCGCGACACGCCCTGCTCCTGCATGGTCACCCCGATCAGTTGCTGCGCCATTTCCATCGCGATCTTGTTGTGTGAAATGAACAGGAACTGCGTCTTGTCGGACATCGCGCGCACGAGGTTGGCGAAGCGTTCGGTATTGGCGTCGTCCAGCGGCGCGTCCACTTCGTCGAGCAGACAGAACGGCGCCGGGTTCAACTGGAACATCGCGAACACGAGGGCTGTCGCCGTCAGCGCCTTTTCGCCGCCCGAGAGCAGATGAATCGTCGAATTCTTCTTGCCCGGCGGCTGGGCCATCACCTGCACGCCGGCGTCGAGAATTTCGTCGCCGGTCATGATGAGCCTCGCCTGACCGCCGCCGAAAAGACGCGGGAACAGTTCGCCGAAGTGCTTGTTGACTTCGTCGAACGTGCCCTGCAGCAGCGTGCGGGTTTCCTGGTCGATCTTGCGGATCGCGTCTTCGAGCGTCTCGATTGCGCTCGTCAGGTCGGCCGACTGCGCATCGAGGAAGGTCTTGCGCTCGCTTGCCGCCTTGAGTTCGTCGAGCGCCGCCATGTTCACCGGACCAAGCGCCGTGATCGCGTTGTTCAGTCGCGTGACTTCACCCTGCAGATACGACGGCTTCATATCCGGCGTGAGCTTCGCCTGCAGTTCAGCTTCATCGACGCCTGCGGCGGCGAGTTGCTCGACGAACTGCTCGCCGTTCAGGCGCGCGGCCTGCTCCTTGAGCTGCAGTTCGGTGATGCGGTCGCGCAAGGGTTGCAACGAGCGTTCGGCAGTCAGACGTGTCTCGTCCGCCGCGCGCAGTTTCGCCGTCAGGTCATCGAGCTCGAGGCGCGCCGCGTGCAGCGCTTCTTCCTTCACCGCACGCACTTCCAGCGCGTCCTGCAGCCCGGTGTGCGCGGTCTGCTGGTTGATCGTTTCGAGTTCGACACGCGCGTCTTCCAGCGATGCCGCCACGCGTTCGCTCTGCTCGTGCGCGACCTGGATGCTGCGTTTCAGCTCATCGATCCGGTTCGCCATGTTGCGCGCGGCAAACCGGGCGTCAGTCGCGGCCCGGTCGAGATCGCGCGAATGGGCACGTGCAGCGGTCAGCTCCTCATCGAGCGCTTCGAACGCGAGCTGGTTGTCCTCGAAGCGCGCCTGCAACTCGGCCAGCTGCGCATCGTGACGCTCGAAGTTCGCTTCCGACTCGCCACGCAACGCGCGCTGCTCTTCGATCTGGGCGGTGATCTCTTCGAGTTCCTCGCGGATCTGCGTGCTGCGTTGCGTGTAGCGCTCATGCGCCTGGGTCAGCTTCAGCACGTCCATCTGCAACGCGTGGACGCGCTGCGTTGCGCGCTCGGCCTGCGAGCGTACGTCGGACAAGGCCTGCGATGCCTGCGTGTGTGCCGCTTCCGCGCGGATGGCGGCGGCCTTCGCCTCATCGGCGAGGAGCGCCTGGGCGCGCACCTGGCGCGTCAGGTTTTCGATTTCCTGCTGGCGGGCCAGCATGCCGGCCTGTTCGGAGTCGGCAGCGTACAACTGCACGCCCACCCGCGTCACCATATGCCCGGCCTTGACGACAAATGCGCCACCTGCGGGCAGTTGCGAGCGCATGGCGAGCGCCTGAGCCAGATCGTCGGCGACGAACGCCTGACCCAGCCAGTCGTTCAGCACCGCACGCAAACCTGCATCGTCGATGCGCACGAGCGACAGCAACGGACGCAGCGCAGGCGGCGCGTCGACCGGCAGACCGGCAGCCGGCGGCGCGTAGAACGCGAGCTTGGCGGGCGGCGCATCGGTCGCGAAGGCCTTGACCCAGTCGAGATTCGACACTTCCAGCGCGGCGAGACGCTCGCGCAGGAGCGCCTCGAGGGCCGTTTCCCAGCCGGCTTCGACGTGCAGCTTTTTCCACAGACGCGGCAACGCGCCCAGCTCATGTTTGTCGAGCCACGGCTGGATCTTGCCTTCCGTCTGGACGTTTTCCTGAAGCTGCTTCAGCGCGGCGAGGCGCGCTTCGAGCTGGTGAATCTGTGCGCTTTCCGCCTGCACGCGTTCCTGAGCAGCACGGCGCTCGCCATCGAGACGCGGCAGCGTCTCCTGCGCATCCGCATGACGTGTCTGTGCGTCGTTGAGGATCTCTTCGTGCTCGGCGAGCTGCATGCGCGATTCTTCGAGGTGCGCTTCGTCCGGGGCGTCGAGGCCGCCTGCTTCCTGCTTCAGGCGCTCGTGACGCTGCTGCAACTGCTGCAGTTGCTGATCGGCATTACGTTGATGCGCGGCTTCGAGCTTGAGCGCCTGTTCGGTCTGCGCGATACCCGCACGCTCTTCATTGAGCTGCGTCTGCGCGTCGCGCCAGCGGGCTTCGAGGGCCGGCATCGCGTCGTGTTTCGCGGCCGCTTCATCTTCGGCGAGCGCGGCCTTTTCCTCCGCGACAGCCAGTTGCTCCTCGGCATCTTCAATGTCGCCCAGGGCCTTTTCGGCCTGCGACTGCCACTGCTCACGCTGCGCGGTCAGCGCCGCGATCTGCGCCTGCACGCGGTTGCGCGATTCGACGATGAACTTGATCTCCGCCTCGAGGCGGCTCACTTCGGCGTTCGCTTCGTACAGCGCGCCTTGCGCACCCTGCATCGCGTCGCTGGCGGAATAGTGCGCCACGCGCAGCGTTTCGAGCTGCGCTTCGACTTCGCGCAGCTTCGCGGTATGCATTTCGAGGTCGATCTGGGCCTGCTCGATGGCGCGTTGCTGGCGCTCCTGCTCGCTGCCCGCCTCGTTCTTGCGCAACAGCCACAAGAGACGCTGCTTCTCTTCGCCGTCCGCCTGCAATTCCTTGAACTTCGTTGCGACGACGGCCTGCGCTTCGAGCTTTTCGAGGTTCGTGCCGAGTTCGCGGACGATGTCCTCGACACGCGTCAGATTCTCGCGCGTGTCGTGCAGACGGCTCTCCGTTTCGCGCCGGCGTTCCTTGTACTTCGACACACCCGCGGCTTCTTCGAGAAACACGCGCAGCTCTTCGGGCTTCGCCTCGATGATCCGCGCGATCATGCCCTGCCCTATGATCGCGTAAGCGCGCGGACCGAGGCCCGTGCCGAGGAAGATGTCCTGGATGTCGCGCCGCCGCGCCGGCAGGTTGTTAATGTAATAGCTCGACGTGCCGTCGCGCGTCAGCACGCGCTTGACGGCGATTTCGGCATACTGGCCCCACTGGCCGGCGGCACGGCCATCGGCGTTGTCGAAGACGAGTTCGACGCTGGCGCGGCTGCCCGGCTTGCGCGCCGTCGAGCCATTGAAGATCACGTCCTGCATCGACTCGCCGCGCAGCTCGGAGGCGCGCGATTCGCCGAGCACCCAGCGCACGGCATCGATGATGTTGGACTTGCCGCACCCATTGGGACCGACCACGCCAACCAGCTGGCCCGGAACCTGGAAATGCGTGGGATCGACGAATGATTTGAAGCCAGCGAGTTTGATCGAGGTCAGACGCACGGCGATATCGCTGATTGAAAAGGGAAAATTGGAACGGACCGCGAACGCCGCTCGCGCCGTTCGCAAACGCTGCATAACGGCACGCGGCCACGCCGCGGTGCTGGCGCCGCAGGCGCGCGATATGGCGCGCCCCGACAGGCAGAGGCAATCATACCATCGCGCGTCCCCGTTCCTGACGGTCGGAATCGGACTGAGAACCGATTTCCGGCTTTGCTTTCGCGCGGTGCACCCAGCTCGACAGCGCCGAAGCCAGCACGATGCACGCACCGCCCGCCCATTCGCGCGGGCCGGGCGTCTCGCCGGCAAAGAGCCAGGCCGACAGTGCCGTGATCACGATCTCGAACAGCATGATGATCGATGCGCGGTTGGCCGGCACGCGCGACAGCCCGTACTGCACAAGCATGTTGTTCGACGCCAGCACGAAGCCGAGGCCAAGTACGAGCAACGCGGCCGTGCCGAGATTGGCGCCCATGGGCGGCGCCGGCATCGCCTCGAACAACGACGCAAACGCACCGAAAAGCGCCGCGCCACCGAAAATAACCGCGGTGCGCATTTCGGGTTTCATGTCGGGCAGCACGCGGCTTGTCTTCACGATCAGAACGTTGCACAACGCAAAGCCCATGCCGCCGGCGAGCCCCGCCCATTCGGCGAGGTTCCCCGGCACCGGAATGCCGAGCTGCGGCGACCACAGCATCATCATCGCGCCGGCCAGCGACAGCGCCGAGAGCGCGGCGCCCGACCACGTCAGACGTTCGCGCAGGATGAAATGGGCAAAGACGGCGGTCCACGCCGGCGTGAGATAGAAAAGCAGCAGCACGCGCATGACTTCGCCGTGAATCGATCCCCACACGAAGCCGATGTTCGTCACGCCCGCTGCCAGCGCCAGTGCCAGCAGCAGCCAGTGCCACTTCACCGTCGCGATCGCGCTCCGGCGCACCAGCAGCACGAAGAGACACCCGGCGCCGCTCGTCAGCGCGCTCGCCGCCGTGCCCGTGACTCCCAGCGTCGCGAGCATGCGCAGCGGATACCAGACGAGGCCCCATACCGAAGCGCCCATCATGATTGCGAGCGTGGGCCAGCCGGTTCGGATCCAGTTTTTCATTGTTCAAAGCTCCTGCTGCGGCGCGCCCCTGCACGACGGCCGGCGTAGCGCCGCCCATCCAAGGTCATTCCGCCTGTTACTGCCTGCATGCCCCCTCCTTGCTGCGACCGCCGCGCCGGGGTCCCTCCCCCGCGCCGTGCCTGCCGCGTCTCCTGCCGTGGGTCTTAAGCCCTGCCCCCGTTCGGAAGGCTATAATCGTCCGGTTCTCGCGGGCAGCCACGCTCATTGTGGTCGCCACGCGCTGCCGCCACCTGTCTTCGCCCGTCTTCGATCAGGCTCGATCCGCCAAGTGAACCCGCTACTCGACTCCCTCCAGCCCTATCCATTCGAAAAGCTCCGCGCGCTTTTCAAGGACGTCACGCCGCCCGCCGCGCTCGCGCACATCAGCTTCGGCATCGGCGAGCCGAAACATCCGACGCCTGCGCTGATCCGCGATGCAGTTGTCGCATCGCTCGGCGGTCTTGCGTCCTATCCGGCCACCCTGGGCTCGGAAGCGCTGCGCGAGTCGATCGCGCGCTGGGTCACGACGCGCTACCACCTGCCGCCCATCAATCCGGCTACCCAGGTGCTGCCTGTCGCGGGCTCGCGGGAGGCACTTTTTGCGCTCGCGCAGACGGTGATCGATCCGCAGCGCAAAATCGATGGCCAGCCTGCGATCGTACTCTGTCCGAACCCGTTCTATCAAATCTATGAAGGCGCGGCGCTCCTCGCCGGCGCCCAGCCGTACTTCGCGAATAGCGACCCGGCGCGCAATTTCGCCTGCGACTACGCGGCGATTCCTGCCGATGTCTGGGCGCGCACGCAGCTGCTGTACGTGTGCTCGCCGGGCAATCCGACAGGTGCCGTGCTGACGCTCGACGACTGGCGCGAGCTGTTCGCGTTGTCGGACCGCTACGGCTTCGTGATCGCCTCCGACGAGTGCTACTCGGAAATCTATTTCGACGAGGCGAAACCGCCCCTTGGCGGCCTGGAAGCGGCGCACAAACTGGGCCGCGGCTTCGAGCGCCTCGTGATGCTGTCGAGCCTGTCGAAGCGCTCGAATGTGCCTGGCATGCGTTCGGGCTTTGTCGCCGGCGACGCCGCGATCCTGAAGAAATTCCTGCTGTACCGGACCTACCACGGCACGGCGCTGTCGACCGTCTATCAGACCGCCAGCATCGCCGCCTGGAACGACGAAGCCCACGTGCGCGAAAACCGCACGAAGTACGTGCAGAAATTCGCCACCGTCACGCCCATGCTCGCCGACGTGCTCGACGTGCGTCTGCCGGACGCCGCGTTCTACCTGTGGGCCGACGTGTCGCGCACTGGCCTGTCGGATACCCAGTTCGCCCAGCGCCTGTACGCCGACTATAATGTGACGGTTCTGCCCGGATCGTTTCTGGCGCGCACCGCGCACGACACAAACCCGGGTCGCAATTTCGTGCGCCTCGCGCTCGTGGCCGGTGTCGACGAGTGCACCGAAGGCGCCCAGCGCATCGTCGACTTTTGCCATTCGCTCGGCACGTCGTGAGACAACTGAGCGGCACCCTCTTCATCAGATTTCAACTTTTCAGAAACCACGAACATGTCGCAACAACTTCAGCAGATCATCGATAACGCCTGGGAAAACCGCGCCGAGCTGTCGCCGAAGGCCGCGCCCGCCGAAGTGCGCGATGCCGTCGCGCATGCAATCGAACAACTCGACAAGGGCGCGCTGCGCGTCGCCGAGAAGAAGGACGGCGACTGGGTCGTCAATCAATGGCTCAAGAAAGCCGTGCTGCTGTCGTTCCGCCTCGAAGACAACGTGCCGCAACCGGCTGGCGGCTACACCCAGTACTACGACAAGGTGCCGTCGAAGTTCGCGAATTACACCGCTGAAGACTTCGCCGCCGGTGGCTTCCGCGTCGTGCCGCCTGCCATCGCGCGCCGTGGCTCGTTCATCGCGAAGAACGTCGTGCTGATGCCGTCGTACACCAACATCGGCGCTTACGTCGACGAAGGCACGATGGTCGATACGTGGGCCACCGTCGGTTCGTGCGCACAGATCGGCAAGAACGTGCATCTGTCGGGCGGCGTCGGCATTGGCGGCGTGCTCGAGCCGCTGCAGGCGAACCCCGTCATCATCGAAGACAACTGTTTCATCGGCGCGCGCTCGGAAGTGGTGGAAGGCGTGATCGTCGAAGAAAACTCGGTGATCTCGATGGGCGTCTACCTCGGCCAGAGCACGAAGATTTACGATCGCGAAACCGGCGAAGTCACGTATGGCCGCATTCCGGCAGGTTCGGTGGTGGTGGCGGGCAATCTGCCGTCGAAGGACGGCTCGCACAGCCTGTACTGCGCAGTGATTGTCAAGAAGGTCGACGCGAAGACGCGCGCCAAGGTCGGTCTCAACGAGCTGCTGCGAGGCGATTGATGGCTCGCGCCAACAAAACCGTCGTCTACGGCATCCCGAACTGCGACACCGTGAAAAAGGCCCGGGTATGGCTGGAAGAACACGGCGTCGAGTTCGAGTTTCATGATTTCAAGAAAGCTGGCGTGACTGCGCCGCTCGTGCAGGACTGGTTGAAGGACGTGTCGCTCGACGCGCTGCTGAACCGGCGCGGCACGACGTGGCGCGGCCTGTCCGACGACATGAAGGCCGCCGCCGATACCGAAGCCGGAGCGATCGCGCTGATGATCCACAAGCCTTCCGTGATCAAGCGGCCGGTGGTCGTAGTCAACGGGCGGGTCAAGACGCTCGGGTTTTCGGAAGATCAGTACGCGACGTTGTTTGCCTAGCCGTTCCGGTTGACCGCGACGGCCATGATGGAACCATCCGGAACCATCGGGCTGCCGCATCAGACAAGCTGTTGCCGGCGCGCGCGCCGGCATTTTTTCATCCAAAAGTGGTTGCAAAGTATCCATGTCCGGCACTCTTGCCCTTACTGAACAGCTGATCGCACGCGCGTCCGTTACGCCCGACGACCAGCATTGCCAGAACCTGCTGATCGAGCGCCTGTCCGCGATCGGCTTCGTTTGCGAGACGATCGAATCGCAGGGCGTGACGAACCTGTGGGCCGTGAAACGCGGCACCGACGGCACGAACGGCAAGCTGCTTGCGTTCGCCGGCCACACCGACGTCGTGCCGACCGGTCCGCTCGAACAATGGACGTCGGCGCCGTTCAAGCCGACCCATCGCGACGGCAAGCTCTACGGCCGCGGTGCCGCGGACATGAAAACATCGATTGCGGGCTTCGTGGTCGCGAGCGAGGAGTTCGTCGCGGCGCATCCCGAACATCGCGGCTCGATCGCGTTTCTGATCACGAGCGACGAAGAAGGCCCCGCCACCGACGGCACGATCAAGGTCGTCGAAGCACTGGAGGCGCGTGGCGAGAAAATGGACTACTGCGTCGTCGGCGAGCCGACGTCAAGTCAGACGCTCGGCGATATGGTCAAGAACGGCCGGCGCGGCTCGATGTCGGGCAAGCTGACAGTCAAGGGCGTGCAGGGGCATATCGCCTACCCGCACCTTGCGAAAAATCCGGTGCATCTGCTGGCGCCGGCGCTGGCTGAACTCGTCGCCGAACGCTGGGACGACGGCAACGAGTATTTCCCGCCGACCACCTGGCAGGTGTCGAATCTCCACAGCGGCACCGGCGCGAGCAACGTGATACCTGGCCACGCCGAGGTGCTGTTCAATTTCCGTTTCTCGACCGCGAGCACCGTCGAAGGATTGCAGCGCCGCGTGCATGGGATTCTCGATAAACACGATCTGGAATACGACCTGAAATGGTCGGTCAGCGGCCTGCCCTTCCTCACGCCGCGCGGCAACCTGTCGAACGCCGTCGAAAAGGCGATCTGGGACGAAACCGGCGTCAAGACCGAACTGTCGACCACGGGCGGAACCTCCGACGGCCGTTTCATCGCACGCATCTGTGAACAGGTGGTCGAGTTCGGGCCGCCGAACGGCAGCATCCACAAGATCGACGAGCACATCGAAGTAGCGTTCATCGAACCGCTCAAGAATGTGTACCGCCGTGTACTCGAACAACTGATCGCCTGACCAAGGACACTCTGCGATGACGCTCCCGTTTTCCACCGTCCGCGACCTGCTGCGTTTCGCGGTCACGCGCTTCAATCAGGCGGAACTGTCGTTCGGCCATGGCTCATCGAACGCCTACGACGAAGCCGCCTATCTGATCCTCCATTCGCTGCATCTGCCGCTCGATCTGCTCGATCCGTTTCTCGACGCGAAGCTGACCGCTACCGAAGTCGACGCGATTTTGCGCGTGATCGAGCGTCGCGCCACCGATCGCGTGCCTGCCGCGTACATCACCCAGGAAGCGTGGATGCATGGCTTCCGCTTTCATGTCGACGAGCGGGTCATCGTGCCGCGCTCGTTCATCGGCGAGCTGTTGCAGGATGGCCTGCAGCCGTATGTCGAGGATCCTGAGCAGGTCAGCGCGGTGCTGGAACTGTGCACTGGCTCGGCCTCGCTCGCGATCCTCGCGGCGCATGCGTTTCCGAATGCTGATATCGATGCGGTCGACCTGTCCGCGCCCGCGCTCGAAGTCGCCGCGAAAAACGTCGCCGAGTATTCGCTCGACGAGCGCATCGCACTCTTCGAAGGCGATCTGTTCGCGCCTTTGGCCGAGCGCCGCTATGACGTGATCATCGCGAATCCGCCGTACGTCAACGCGGAATCGATGAAGTCCCTGCCCGCGGAATACCGTCACGAACCTGAGATGGCGCTTGCGGGCGGCGCGGACGGCATGGACATCGTGCGCCGCATCATCGGTGAAGCCCGAAACTGGCTGACCGACGAGGGCGTGCTGGTCGTCGAAATCGGCAACGAGCGGGCAAACGTCGAAGCGGCATTCGGGGGCCTCGACCTCGTCTGGCTGTCGACGAGCGCCGGCGACGACAACGTGTTCCTGATCCAGGCCGCCGATCTGCCAGGCTGAGATCTGGCCCGTTCGTCACATGCCGTCTTCGGGACGGTCGCGCCGCGCTGCGCGGCGCGACGACGTCGCAGTTCGGGCGCGACGCACCCGACAGGTCGAGCATCAGGTTCGGTAAGATAAGAAGACTGCCTGCGGCGCTTCCACAGGGAGGCGTCGGCGGGAATATTTCGGACGCTTATGCAATTCGACCTGCTTCATCTGGGGACACTGGTCGCGCTCGCTCACGTGCTGGGCACGATCGCGGCCTGCCACGCCATCCTGAACACCCGCACGTCGCAAGGCGCGATCGCATGGGCGGTATCGCTCGTCGCGATGCCCTATCTGACGCTCGTGCCGTATCTGTTCCTTGGCCGCAGCAAGTTCGCGGGCTACGCGGACGCGCGCCGGATCGAGAACGAATCGCTGCGCACACTCTCGCATCCGACTGAGTGGGATACATGCGCATCGTCGAGCGGTCACCCTACCGAAGAACTGGGTCATCGCGTGATCCGCTCGCTGACGCTGCTGGGCGGTATGCCTTTTCTCTCGGGCAATACGGTTCGCACACTGGTCAATGGAGAAGCCACGTTCGCATCGATCCTTGAGGCGATCGACGCCGCGCAGAAGTACGTGATCGTGCAGTTCTTTATCGTGAAGGCCGACGCGCTCGGTGAAATGCTCAAGGACGCGCTGCTGGCGAAAGCCGCGCAGGGCGTGCGCATCTTCTTCCTGTATGACAGCATCGGCAGTTTCGACCTGCCGCACCGCTACACGGCGGCCCTGCGTGCGGGGGGCGTCGACGTGCACCCGTTCGCGACCAACCGGAAGTTCGTCAACCGTTTCCAGCTCAATTTCCGCAATCACCGGAAAATCGTCGTGGTGGACGGCGAACGAGCGTTTGTGGGTGGTCATAACGTCGGCGTCGAGTATCTGGGCGGGCATCCGCCGCTCTCGCCATGGCGCGACACGCACATCGAGGTGCGGGGCCCCGCGGTGGCAAGCATCCAGTTCGTCTTCACCGAAGACTGGTACTGGGCCACGCAGCAGTTGCCGCCGTTCGAAGCGCCGTCGTACGTATCGACGGACGAAGGCATGCATTGCCTCGTCATCCCCAGCGGGCCGGCCGACAAGGTGGACACCTGCTCGCTGTTTTTCGTCGAAGCGATCAATGCCGCGCAGGAGCGCATCTGGATCACGACACCGTATCTCATCCCCGACGAAGCCGTGTCCTCCGCGCTGCGGCTCGCCGCGATGCGCGGCGTGGACGTACGGATCCTGATCCCGAGCAGGCGCGATCACATTGTCGTATTCGAGGCGTCGAAGCTGTATGCCTACGATGCCGTGCGCGCCGGTGTGCGGATCTTTCGCTACCGGCCGGGCTTTCTGCACGAGAAAGTGGTGCTGATCGACAGCATTGCGGCAGCGGTTGGCAGCGCGAATCTGGATAACCGGTCGTTCCGCCTGAACTTCGAGATCATGGTGCTGACCGTCGACCGCAAGTTCGCCGCCGAAGTCGAAGCGATGCTTGTGAAGGATTTCCAGGAGGCGTTCGAAATCAACCGGGACGAATACAGAAAGGCCCCCGCCTGGCGAAGGGTGGCGATGCACGTGGCCCGACTGTTCTCGCCTGTGCTTTGAGCGCCTTTGGATTTCCGCCAGGATTGCGTCGCCGGCGTTCAATCCGTCACCCTGCGCGAAAGCACGCCAACGTGGCAACGCCAGAACACAACGCCTATAGCGCCTTCTCGATATCCGCGACGATGGCTTCAGGTTTGGTGAGCGGCGCGTATCGCTTGATGACGGCGCCATCGCGGCCAATGAGGAATTTGGTGAAATTCCACTTGATCGCCTCGAGCCCGAGCAATCCCGGCGCTTCGCCTGTCAGGTACTGGTAGAGAGGATGCGCGTTTGCCCCATTGACGTCGATCTTGTCGAACATCTGAAACGTAACGCCGTAGTTCTTTTCGCAGAAACTGCCGATCTGCGCGGCATCGCCCGGCTCCTGTTTGCCGAACTGATTGCACGGAAACCCCAGCACCTCGAGCCCACGAGCAGCGTACTGCTCATGCAGTTTCTGCAGGCCGGCATACTGCGGCGTGAAACCGCATTCGCTCGCGGTATTGACGATCAGCAGCACCTTGCCCTGATACCGCTCCAGCCCGATTGGCTCACCGCCCAGCGTGGTAGCGGAAAACGTGTAAATCGATGTCATGTGCCCTCCAGCGGAAAGCGCCCAGTCTAAGCGAAAAGCCGCCCGGCGACAGCCGGCCGAACGGCCGATGCCTGCATCACGCGGCACAGTCTAAAATAGCGTTTTTTCCCGGCCGGCCATCTTGTGATCCGCTTCAATCAATTCAGCCTCGCGCGCGGCACCAAACCGCTCTTCGAACAAACCACGTTCACGCTCAACCCTGGCGAAAAAGCCGGGCTGGTGGGTGCGAACGGCGCGGGCAAGTCAACCCTGTTCGCCGTCCTGCTTGGCGAACTGCACGCTGACGCCGGCGATTTCTCGATGCCGCCGACGTGGCAGATCGCACACGTCGCCCAGGAAACGCCCGCTGCCGACAAGACCGCCCTCGCCTACACGCTCGACGGCGATACTGCGTTGCGCGCGATCGAAGCGCGCATCGCCGCCGCGTCCGCTGCACACGATGGTGCGGCCGAAGGCGAAGCGCACGCCGCCTTCGCCGACGCCGACGGGTACACCGCGCCGGCACGGGCGGAAGCATTGCTGCTCGGCCTCGGCTTCACGCTCGAACAGACGCGCGAGCCGGTCAGCAGTTTTTCCGGCGGCTGGCGTATGCGCCTGAATCTGGCCCAGGCGCTGATGTGCCGCTCCGACCTTCTGCTGCTCGACGAACCGACGAACCACCTGGACCTCGACGCGATCGTGTGGCTCGAAGAATGGCTGCACCGCTATCCGGGCACGCTGATCGTGATCTCGCACGACCGCGAGTTCCTCGATTCAGTCTGCAATGTCACATTGCACCTCGAGAACCAGCAAATCAAGCGCTACGGCGGCAACTACTCGCAGTTCGAAATCCTGCGTGCCCAACAGATTGCGCTGCAACAAAGCGCGTATGAAAAGCAGCAGAAAACCGTCGAGCATCTGCAAAGCTACATCAACCGCTTCAAGGCCCAGGCCACCAAGGCGCGTCAGGCGCAGAGCCGGGTGAAGGCGCTGGAGCGGATGGAGCTGATTGCGCCGGCGCACGCCTCTTCGCCGTTCACGTTCGAATTCCGCACGCCAGACTCCGCGCCGAACCCGATGATGGTGATGGAAGGCGTGCTGTGCGGCTACCGGTCAGAAGAAGGGGGCGAGATCCCGATCGTCCGGCATGTCACGCTATCGATCCAGAACGGGCAGCGTATCGGTCTGCTTGGCGCCAACGGCCAGGGCAAGTCGACGCTGATCAAGACCCTTGCCGGCACGCTTGCCCCGCTCGGCGGTCACGTGCGCGAAGGCAAAGGCCTGCGCATTGGCTATTTCGCGCAACATCAGCTCGAAACACTTCGGCCGGACGACTCACCCTTGCAGCATCTCGCCCGCCTCGCGCCCGACACGCGGGAGCAGGAACTGCGCGACTTCCTCGGCAGCTTCAATTTCTCAGGCGACATGGCAACGGCTGCAATCGCACCGTTCTCGGGCGGCGAAAAGGCCCGTCTCGCCCTTGCGCTTATCATCTGGCAGAAGCCAAACCTCCTGCTGCTCGACGAACCAACGAATCACCTCGACCTCGAAACGCGGCATGCGCTCACGATGGCGCTGGCGCAGTTCGAAGGCACGCTGATCCTCGTATCTCACGATCGCCACCTGCTGCGGGCCACCACTGACCAGTTCATGCTCGTCGCGAAACACCGGCTGGAGCCGTTCGACGGCGATCTGGACGACTATCGCGACTGGCTGCTGCAACATGCCGCCGACCAGCGCGCGGCGGCCAAAGCCGCGTCCGCGTCGGGCACGACTGAAGGCACCGGCGATGCGGCCGTAAACAGGAAGGAGCAGCGCCGTCTGGAAGCCGAAACGCGGCAGAAGCTGGCTCATCTGAAGAAGCCGCTGCAGTCGCGCATCACGAAGATCGAAAAAGAGATGGATACGCTGAACGCGGAGAAAGCGACGCTCGACGCGTTTGTCGCCGATCCAGCCAGTTACGAGCCTGATTGGAAAGCGAAACTGACGGATACCATCCGGCGTCAGGCGGATGTCACCGCGCGCCTCGAAACACTCGAAGCCGAATGGCTCGAAAAACACGAGGAACTCGAACAAATCGGCTAGCGGCGCTCATCATGGGCGCCGCACCGGCATCGATGAGAGGTTGGCCTTGCCGTCTCCTGCTGCATTGAAAGGCTTGCGCGTGCTCGACCTGACGCGTCTGTTGCCCGGCCCGGTTGCGACACTCCGGCTCGCCGAGCTGGGCGCCGACGTCCTGAAGATTGAGGCCCCGGGCGTCGGGGACCACGCCCGCACGATGATGCAAAGCCCGGCGGACCGGCTCGCCGGCAGGCCGGGGGCGTTCTACCGGCTCGTCAACCGCGGCAAGCGTGAGACCCGGCTGGATCTGAAATCGGAAGCCGGTCGCACGGTGCTACGTGCGTTGGCGCGTGAAGCGGACGTGCTGGTCGAGAGCTTCCGGCCTGGTGTCATGGAACGGCTTGGCGTCGGCTATGACCTGTTGCGGGTCGAAAATCCGAAGCTCGTCTATTGCGCGATCACAGGTTACGGGTCTGAAGGACCGTACGCGGCTTTCGCCGGACACGATCTGAACTATGTCGCCTATGCAGGCGTCCTCGATCAGCTGGTTGCGCGCGACGGCACGCCGATCATGCCTAATTTCCAGATCGCCGACCTGCTGGGCGGTGCCCTCTCGGCGGTCACGCAGATACTCGCGGCGCTCTGGCACGTCGCGCGGGGAGGAAACGGCCGCTTCATCGACATCTCGATGACACACGCCGTGTACGCCAACAATATCGTCGCCCAGATCGCGCTCGCCAACGAGGGGGCAGCGCCACGTGCCGGGGGCGGTCTGCTGAATGGCGGCGTGCCCTGCTACAACCTGTACCGCACGCTCGATGGGCGCTGGCTTGCGATCGGCGCGCTGGAACACAAATTCTGGGAAACGTTGTGCGCGGCGCTAGGCCGCGAAGACTGGACAGACCGGCACTGGAGCCTCGGACAGGCGATCGGTGGCCCGGACGCCGTCGCGCTGACGCAGGAACTGGCCGCCGTGATTGTTGGTGAGACGCTTGACGACTGGCTCGCGCTGCTGGAACCGCTCGACTGCTGCGTCGCCCCGGTGCTGACAGCCGCCGAGGCAGCGCGGCACCCGCTGTTCAACCCCGAGTTCGCAGGGTCACCGGACGACCAGGATGATCTGGACCCGTACGCTGCACCCTAGATGACCGCCCAGGACGGTACTTGTTGCCAACCTGGCCCGCATTACACCGGCCGCCGGACACTTTCAACGCCGCGGCAAGGTCTGCCGGGGCGCGGACTCGTCGTCGATGAGCACGTGCTTGCGCCCTTCGACGTGCCGTTCGATAGTGGCGCGCACTTCATCGGCGGTCACATCTTCGGCGACGACCCGACGCGAAATCTGCCCGGCCGTGTCGATCCATTCGACAATGCGGCAACCGCGGCCACCCCACGGTTGGCGGATCGGCTCCGACACACGACAGCCGCGCAGATTCATGAGGCGCTCGGCCACGGATTCATGAGACTGTTTCAAGACGCCATCCTTTCCGCTCTTGACGGACTGCTAACCCGGGCAGGATAGGGAAAACGCGTGTCCTGCGGGTTACAGGCGGCGTAGAGATATTTACGACACATTACGCCGTAAGGCACGCCGATTGCCCGTCGCGCTGGCCCAGCGGGAGGCGCCAGCCGGCCTCAGCTACCGCCCTCAGTCGAGATCCCGGACCTGATCGATAGCCTGCTCGATCCGCTCGACAGCAATGACGCGCAGACCGTCAATTGCCTGTTTGGGCGCATTCGCCTTTGGAATCACCGCGATCGTAAAGCCGAGCTTGGCCGCCTCCTTCAGGCGTTCCTGGCCGCGCGGCGAGGGTCGGATCTCGCCGGCAAGTCCGACTTCTCCGAACACGAACAGTCCCTTTGGCAGCGGCTTGTTGCGCAGCGACGACTGAATGGCGAGCAGCACGGCAAGATCGGCGGCCGGCTCGGTAATCTTCACGCCGCCGACCGCGTTCAGAAACACATCCTGGTCAAAACAGGCGATGCCCGCGTGCCGATGCAGTACCGCGAGCAGCAGCGCGAGACGATTCTGTTCGAGCCCGACAGCAAGCCGCCGTGGGTTGGGCACATGGGCTGTATCCACCAGCGCCTGGATTTCGACGAGCAGCGGCCGCGAGCCCTCCTGCGTCACGAGCACGCACGAACCCGGCACCGTCTGCTCATGCTGCGACAGAAACAGCGCCGACGGATTCGCCACGCCGCGCAGCCCGCGCTCAGTCATTGCGAACACACCGAGTTCGTTTACCGCGCCAAAGCGGTTCTTGAAGGCTCGCACCAGCCGGAACGACGAGTGCGTGTCGCCTTCGAAGTACAGCACGGTGTCGACGATGTGCTCGAGCACGCGAGGACCGGCGAGGTTGCCCTCTTTGGTCACGTGGCCGACCATGATGATCGCCGTGCCTGACTGCTTGGCCACACGCGTCAACTGGGCCGCGCACTCCCTGACCTGCGCGACCGAACCGGGCGCCGATGTGAGCGCGTCTGAATAGATCGTCTGGATCGAATCGATGACCGCGACATCGGGACGCTCGGCCTCGATCGTTGCCTGAATCTTTTCCAGCTGGATCTCGGCGAGCAGTTTGAGTTCGCTCGCCTTCGACTGCGGGTCGAGCAGCGAAAGCCGTTGCGCGCGCAACGCAATCTGTGCGGCGGACTCTTCGCCGCTCACATAGAGCGCACGCCGCTCGCTGGCGATTTCCGCGAGCGACTGCAACAGCAACGTCGATTTGCCAATGCCCGGATCGCCGCCGATCAGCACGACACCGCCCGCCACCAGCCCCCCGCCCAGCACCCGGTCGAACTCGCTCACGCCGGTCGAAAAGCGCGGCACGTCGGATGCGTCGATGTCCGCGAGCCGCTGCACCGCAGCGCTTTTCGCGAGCGACTGGAACCGGTGTGCCGAGGGGGATTCCGCAATGCTTTCGACGAGCGTGTTCCACGCGCCACACGCGGGGCACTGCCCTTGCCACTTGGGCGCCTGCCCGCCGCACTCGGTGCAGGTGTACAACGTCTTCTGTTTAGCCACGCGCCCTTCCCGTTACTGCACTGTTTTTATCGTTGTCCGGCGGGACGCTGTTATTCGGCACGCACGGGCACGCGCTGCGCCACGGCGCACATCAATTCATAGCCGATCGTTCCGCACGAGCGGGCGACGTCGTCGATCGGCAGGTTCGCACCCCACAGCTCGACGCGCGAGCCGACGTTGGCAGTCGGGCACGGGGTCAGGTCCACGGTGATCATGTCCATCGATACCCGGCCCACCAGACGGGTCAGCACACCGTCGACGATCGCCGGCGTACCTTCCGGCGCGACGCGGGGATAGCCGTCGGCATAGCCGCACGCCACCACGCCGATGCGCATCGGTCCGCGGGCCGCAAAGGTCGAACCGTAGCCGACGCTTTGCCCCTCGGCGAGCGTCTGCACGGCGATCAGCTCGGAGGCAAGCGTCATGGCCGGCTGCAGCCCGGTTCCCTGGATGTCCGCCGTCACACCTGATGGCGATGCGCCATAAAGAATGATGCCCGGGCGCACCCAGTCGAAATGGGCAGCGGGATGCCACAGCGTCGCCGCCGAGTTCGACAGGCTGCGCGCGCCCGCAATCCCCTCTGCGCCGCGCTCGAAGGCTTCCATCTGGTACGCGACGCCGCGCTCGCTGTCGGCGTCGGAGAAATGCGTCATGAGCGTGATCTGGCCGACGCCCTGACATGCACGGGCCCGCTCCCACGCGGCGCGAAAACGCTCAGGCGTATAGCCGAGACGGTTCATGCCGCTGTTCATCTTCAACTGGATATTGACGGGCTTCGACAGACGCGCCATTTCCAGCATGCGCATCTGCTCGTCCGAATGCACTGCCGTGCTCAGGCTGTAACGGTCGACGACATCGAGATCGGTCGGACGGAAAAAGCCTTCCAGCAGCAATATTGGACCGGCCCAGCCCAATTCACGCAACTTCACGGCTTCTTCGAGGTCGAGCAATCCGAAGCCGTCGGTTGCACGCAAACCCGGGAACACCCGCGCGAGCCCGTGACCATACGCATTAGCCTTCACGACGGCCCAGATCCGGGACTTCGGCGCGTAGCGGCGGACGACGGCGAGATTATTGGCGAGAGCGGCGGTATGAATGGTGGCTGAGAGCGGGCGCGGCATGGGATGTTTTCGTAAAGACGCTTGCGAATCAGCGGCTTACAGTGCGTTTTCAGCGCTCTGGAGCCCGCTGGACGGTGCGATCAAGGATTCTGCTAGTCTGAATACAGCTATTTTCGTGATATAAAGCCGTGCGCACAACCCATTTCGAACGGAATAAGCCCGGACGCACTCCACACGGCCGGGGCGGACGGACCGCAGCGAGGACAGCATCGCATCAGATGAAAAAAGGTTTTTACACCATCATGGCCGCGCAGTTTTTTTCCTCGCTGGCCGACAATGCGCTTCTGATTGCTGCTATTGCACTGCTGAAAGATCTTCACGCCCCGAACTGGATGACGCCGCTGCTCAAGCTGTTTTTTGTGCTGTCGTACGTCGTTCTGGCTGCCTTCGTAGGGGCCTTCGCCGACTCCCGACCGAAGGGTCAGGTGATGTTTGTGACCAATACGATCAAGGTCGTCGGCTGCATCACGATGCTGATCGGAGCGCACCCGCTCATTGCTTACGGCATCGTTGGATTTGGCGCCGCCGCCTACTCTCCCGCGAAATACGGCATTCTCACGGAGCTGCTGCCACCTGACCGGCTCGTCGCGGCGAACGGGTGGATCGAAGGCACGACGGTCGGATCCATCATTCTGGGCACCGTTCTAGGCGGCGCACTCATCAGCCCGCACATCGCAGCCCCCATCCTCCGGCACCACATCCCCACGATCAACACTCCCGCCGAAGCCGCGATGCTCGTGATCGTGGTGTTCTATGTGATCGCCGCGCTCTTCAACCTTCGTATTCCCGATACGGGCGCCCGCTATCCGCGACAGGAACGCGGCCCAATCAAGCTCATTACCGATTTCGCCGACTGCTTCCTGATTCTGTGGCGCGACAAGCTCGGTCAGATCTCGCTCGCCGTCACGACGCTCTTCTGGGGTGCGGGCGCGACGCTTCAGTTCATCGTGCTGAAGTGGGCGGAAGTGTCGCTCGGCATGTCGCTGTCGGAAGGCGCGATCCTGCAGGCGGTGGTCGCGGTCGGCGTGGCGGCGGGCGCGGTCATCGCCGCCGCGAAGGTGCCGCTCAAGAAGTCACTGTCGGTGCTGCCGGTCGGCATCATCATGGGCATCGCCGTGATGCTGATGGCGTTCTATACGAAGGACCTGTTTCCGTCGCACTGGGGCCTCTATTTCGGCAGAATGCACGTCTCCGGCTATCTGCTGATTGCCTATCTGTTCCTGATGATCGTCGGCGGCCTGTCGGGCTTTTTTGTGGTGCCGATGAATGCGCTGCTGCAGCATCGCGGACACGTGCTGCTCTCGGCCGGTCACTCGATCGCCGTGCAGAACTTCAACGAAAATCTCTCGGTGCTCGTCATGCTGTGCCTCTACGCGGTACTCGTGTGGCTCGACGTGCCGGTATCGGTGGTGATCGTGCTGTTCGGCACCTTCGTCTGCCTGATGATGTGGCTCGTGATGCGGCGGCACCTCGCCAACCAGCGCGCCTTCGATTCGGTCGCGCTGATAGGCGAAGTCAAGCACTGACCTGACACGCGGGTCCGGCGTTACGGCGCTCACGCGCTTCGGGCGTCCGGCCCAACCCTGTTCTACGGCTGTTCTACGGCTGTTCTCGGCGCATGCTTTTTTCACGCTTCCCGCACGTTCTACGATGACTCAACCGATTCCCAACGTCCTGACGATCGCGGGTTCCGATTCCGGCGGCGGCGCCGGGATTCAGGCCGACCTCAAGGCGTTTTCCGCACTCGGCGCGTATGGCGCAAGCGTGATCACGGCGCTGACCGCCCAGAACACGCGCGGCGTGACAGCCATTCATACGCCCGATCCGGCCTTCATCACGGCACAGCTCGACGCCGTGTTCGACGACATCCGCATCGACGCAGTGAAGATCGGCATGCTCGCCAATGCGCAGATCGCGCGCGCAGTCGCCGATGCCTTGCGACGTCACCGGCCGAAATACGTCGTCCTTGATACCGTGATGATTTCGAAGAGCAATCACGCGTTGCTCGCCCCCGATGCAGTGGCCGCCGTGCGCGACGAACTGTTGCCGCTCGCTGACCTGCTCACGCCGAACCTGCCGGAAGCGGCTGCGCTGCTCGGTGAGACAGCCGTCACCGATGAAGCCGGCATGATCCGCCAGGGCGAGGCGCTACGTGCGCTCGGCGCGCGCGCGGTGCTGATGAAGGGCGGTCATCTTTCCGCTGTCGACAGTCCCGACTGGCTGATTCAGGACAGCGGCACGCTGCGGCTCGGCGGCCCACGTGTGCCGGTCAAGAATACGCACGGGACCGGCTGCACGCTGTCATCGTCGATTGCCGCGCTGATTCCGCAACGCGGCGATCTCGCGAGCGCGGTCGCGGACGCCAAGCAATATCTGACGGGTGCGCTGCAGGAAAGCGACCGGCTCGATGTCGGCAGCGGCGTCGGCCCGGTGCATCATTTTTATCGCTGGTGGTAACGCTGGCGATCAATATGCAGGCGAGGCGGCGTGCAGGTTCAGCCGTTGCGTCCTAAGCGCCCGCGCCCGTTCAACCACTACCGCGCGAAGCGTCGCCCTCCGATCGGTCACTGACGCGCGAACGCCTGCCCCCGCCCTGGCCAGTCATCGGGAACGATGAAGCCACGCGAGCGTTCCAGCCAGCGGCCGGTCTCGTCGTGTGCGAACGCGGCGACCATCGTGGGGCCGGTCTGCCGCTCGAGCCGGCCGAATAGCGTGGCCGCGTCGACGAACGCGGTTTCCGGGGTAACCTCCCCCGTTTCATAACGCCGCGGCGCCAGCCACTCGAGCCGCGGCAGCACCTTCCATGCGTCTGCATGTCCGTCGGCGAATGCCGGCCAGTCCTCGCGCGTCGTCCACCAGCCACGCGCATGCGCCGGATCGACTTCCGGCGGATCCTGCGTCGCCTCGCCAGTCCGGTAAAAGAGCCACCCCTTGACGCACATCTGCGGTTCCCACGGACCGCGATGGCCGAGCGTCGCAAACTCTTCGCGCGCGCTGAGCGGCAACTGATGATCGAGCAGATGTGACAGCTTCAGATCGAAGCGATCCTGCAGATTCGGACCGACGTAGTCCGCAAGCCGCGCACGCCCGTCGCCCGCGTGCAGATAGCACTTCACCGCGAGTTCCCAGTGCAGGCGCCGCCCGCTTCCCGTTTCCACCAGAAAGTCGCATTCGCCGAGCGTCACGCCCGCGCGCCGCAGCGCGACGTTGGCTGCCACGAGCCGGGCCGCGGGTCCATTCATCAGAAACCAGCCCAGCAGGCATTCGGCGTAGCGGCCAAGCCGCGTGATGCGCGACGCCGCGATGTGTCGATGCAAGGCCTCCGGCGCGGCGTCGAGTGCGAACAGCCAGTCGATGGCGGCGGCTTCTTCGTCGGTGGTTTCGAACGGAATCGCCAGTCTTCCGACAGGCGGTTGTGCACGCAACAGATCCGGGCTGAACAGCAGCCAGGCCAGATCGCGCACGACCGCGTCGCGCAGGGCGTCGAACCGCGCAGCGGGTGCCACGGCAGGCGCGACCGGAAGAGGCGCGGCGTTCATCAGCTGGCCGGCCCGCCAGCCGCCTTGCGCCACGTATCGCGCGCGAGACACAGATCGGCCCAGGCTTTCGCCTTGTCGGGCAGACTGCGCAGCAGATACGCCGGGTGGTACGTGACGATCACCGGCACGCCTTCGTACTCGTGGACGCGACCACGCAGCGACGAGATGCTCGCGTCCGTCTTCAGCAGGCTTTGCGCGGCAAAGCGCCCGAGCGCGACGATCAGCTTCGGCTTGACGAGCGCCACCTGCCGCTGCAGATAAGGCTCGCAGCGCGCGACTTCGTCGGGCTCCGGATTGCGGTTGCCGGGCGGCCGACACTTGATGACATTCGCGATATAGACGTTGGTGTCGCGCGCGAGCGTCAGCGCGCGCAACATGTTGTCGAGCAGCTTGCCCGCCTGACCGACAAACGGCTCGCCCTGGCGATCTTCGTTTTCGCCAGGCGCTTCTCCGATCAGCATCCAGTCGGCGTTGCGATCGCCCACGCCAAATACCGTGTTGGTGCGTTTCTCGCACAGGCGGCAGCGTTCGCAGGATGCGACGCGCGCGCTCAACGCGTCCCAGTCGAGGGTTGCAATCGACGGTACGTTCGCGTCGACGCTGTTTTCGCGCGCCGCTGCGGGCGCGCCCCCGGGGACGTCGGTTGGGAGATCGTCGAACCATGCGAGATCGTCGGGATCGGGCGTCGTTGCGGGTTGCTCAGGTGCACCGGTTTTGCCCGCTGGCCGCGGCATGTCATGCGGCCCCGTTTCGTCGCGCAGGCGTATCGCGGACTCCCCGCGATCTGTCGATTGCCGCATCACCGGTTGTACGGCAGCGTCAGTTTCCGTAGCCGCTACCGGCTCAGGCTGCCGCCCAATGGCCGGACGCGATGGCTCGCGCGAGGTTTCCTGCGAAATGCTGGCCTCCTGGCGGGCGGGCACGGCTGCCGCCGTCACTGCTTCCGTGGCGGCCGCCGTCGGCTGCCCCATTCCGCGCCGCACCCAGAGCGGCGAGAGTCCGAGCTCTTCCAGAGCGGATTCATGCAGCGCCATCCGCGCCCTCCCTTGCAAACGAAAAACGCATCACGATGGCATCCTCCCGGCCGCGATGCCGCGCCGGATAATAGTTCTTGCGCCGACCGATCGACGAGAAACCGAATTGCTCATAAAGCCGGATGGCGCGGTGATTGGACGGACGCACCTCGAGCAGGAGTCCGTCGAGCTTCTCGGCGCGCGTAATGCGCACCGCCTCGCGCAACAACGCGAGACCCGCGCCCGCACCCTGCGCTTGCGGCGCCACGCACAGATTCAGCAGATGCATTTCGTCGACGACGGGCATCAACACGCAGTAGCCGATCAGCGTACCGGTGACATGCCGCAGACACACGCCGAAATACCCGTTGCGCAACGAGTCGCCGAAATTACCGCGACTCCACGGAAACTCGTAGGCGATTTTCTCGATGGCCGCGACCTCGTCCAGATCGCTTTCTGTCATGGGCGACATGTAGCGGTCGGCCAGTAACACGCCACTCATCGCCCGCCCTCGCCGGCTGCCTGCCGAACCGCGTGCGCGCGCTTCGCAGCCATGCGCTCGGCGGTGGTTTGTGCAACCTTGTCGCGGATGTATTCCGGCGCGGCCTGATCGGCGGGCACGGTGCGGCCCGCACGAAACGCACGAAGCCCGGCCATCGCGACCGGCAGCGCATTCGGCAGCGCTTCTGCGTCGATCACCTGGGCGCGCGCGCCCGCCTCGAGCCGCGCACCAAACGCAGCGGCTGCGTTGCCCGCGAGCGTAAACGGAACATCGGGCAATACGAGCCCGTCGGGAGCATCGAGCGATGCCGGATGAACCACGCGCCAATCGCCCTGTTCGACATCCCAGGCGTAGTCGGCCCAGTAGACTTCGTCCATGCGGGCGTCGAGCGCGGCGAGCACGCGGGTCGTCGACGGAGCGCGCAGCCGCGCGCTCTCGGCGCAGGCGAGCAGCGTGCCGACCGGCACAACCGGCACATCGAGTCCGAATGCGAGCCCCTGCGCGACGCCCGTTGCAGTGCGCAGGCCCGTGAACGAACCGGGGCCCGCACCGAACGCAATCGCATCGCAGTCGGCAAGCGTCAGGCCAGCTTCGGCAAAGAGCTCGCGGATAGCGGGCAAAAGGCGCGTGCTGGACACCGCACCGGTCGCCTCATGGCGCGTCCAGACGCGCGGCGCGGAAGCAGTCGAATCCGTCGGCGACGCGTCGGCGGACAAAAGTGCGACCGAACAGAACTCGGTCGACGTATCAAGGGCAAGCAGCACAGTTTGAGTCATGACCGCTATTGTAATGCGGCGCCCCGTGTTGCCGGACGTGATCCGCGCCGCCCGCCAGCGATGAATTGTCTGGAAGAATCGTTCCAGCCCTGTCACCGGCGTCGCTTGATATGATCACCGGCCAATCTCGAAATGGCATGGAGGATCAAATGAGCGACGTCGACGCGCTGTTCGCGCAAGCCCACGAAGAAGTGCAGCAACTGCCGGAGCGGCCAGGCAACCTGACGCTGCTGCGTCTCTACGCGCTGTACAAGCAGGCGACCAGGGGTGACGTCCACGGCGACAAGCCCGGCTTCACCGACCTCGTCGGCAAATACAAGTACGACGCGTGGGCCGCGCTTAAGGGCACAGCGCAGGACACCGCAAAACAGCAATACGTGGAACTGGTCGAATCGCTAAAGAACGGCACGGCCGCGTGACCAAAAGCGGAGCGGCCGCCTGAACGCGCGGCTTCCTCCCCTCCGCGAGCCACCCTGTGCGGCCTTGACCTCCAGGAATCAGGCAGGACTGGCCGCTGTGCCCGAATCTCTCAAAAACAGTTCTCGAATGTGGCGCAGTGCAGCAAAACCCGATACAATGCTGCCTGCGCTTCACTGCTTTGCCCGGTTTTCAGTCCGGCCGTTGCGGCGCAGCGCCTCGTAGCGTTTTGCTCCAATCCAGTTTAGAACCTGTCCCCTCCTGCCAGCAGGCCTTCTTTCAGGCCGTCAAGTACCAGGCTGGCGACAATGCCAATATCGGCTTGTCGCATCCGATACAGCTTCTAACGAAAAGCTCGCCTTTATTGTTGCGAGCTGCCCCCGTTTTTCGATTTGCTCGCTGCTTCTTTGCTCGCTGAATCCGACGACTTGGGTATGCCGATTGGCGCCGACGTTTTATTCCCTGTGTTTCAAGGATTCTCATGACTTCGAGCAATACCCCCAGCCCGCTGAACGCCATCGCCGATCAAGCCCTCGGTCTCGACACGCCCGCCACCGTTGCTACGCCTGACGCAGCGACCGTTGCAGCCGTTGTCGAAACCGCCGCACCGACCGGCCCGTCGTTCGCGTCGCTTGGCCTGTCGCCGGATATCGTTTCCGCGCTGACGGCCGCCGGCTACTCGGCGCCGACGCCCGTCCAGCAGCGCGCGATTCCCGCTGCCATCGCTGGCCGCGACCTGCTGGTGTCGAGCCCGACCGGCTCAGGCAAGACGGCAGCCTTCATGCTGCCCGCCATCGAGCGCTTCGCGCAGTTGCAAAAGACCCTGGCGGCCCAACCGCGTGAGCCGCGCGCAGCCGACGGCGACCGCCGCGCGCGCCGTCCGCAGCCGGTCGCACGTCCGGCCCTGCTGGTTCTCACGCCGACCCGCGAACTCGCCATGCAGGTGACCACGGCCGCATCGACGTACGGCAAGCACCTCAAGCGCCTGCGCACTGTCAGCATTCTCGGCGGCGTCGCCTATGGCCAGCAATTGATGCTGCTGGCCAAAAACCCTGAAATTCTCGTTGCCACGCCGGGTCGCCTGATCGACCACCTCGAGCGCGGCCGGATCGACCTGTCGCAACTGCAGATGCTCGTCCTCGACGAAGCCGACCGCATGCTCGACATGGGCTTCATCGACGACATCGAAACGATCGTCGCAGCCACGCCTGCTTCGCGTCAGACGATGCTGTTCTCGGCTACGCTCGACGGCAAGATCGGTTCGCTGACGGGCCGTCTGCTGAAGGATCCGGAGCGCATCGAGATCGTCCAGCGCATGGAGCAGCGCACGAACATCGCGCAGACCGTGCACTACGTCGACGACCGCGACCACAAGGATCGTCTGCTCGATCACCTGCTGCGCGATGCCGGTCTCGACCAGGCCATCGTGTTCACGGCGACCAAGATCGACGCCGACCAGCTCGCCGGCCGTCTCGCCGACGCGGGTTTCGAATCGGCTGCCCTGCACGGCGACCTGCCGCAAGGCGCGCGTAACCGCACCATCAAGGCACTGCGCGAGCGTCGCGTGCGCGTGCTCGTGGCCACCGACGTCGCTGCACGCGGCATCGACATCCCGGGCATCACACACGTGTTCAACTACGACCTGCCGAAGTTCGCTGAAGACTACGTGCACCGTATCGGCCGTACCGGCCGCGCCGGCCGCTCGGGTATTGCCGTGAGCCTCGTGCACCACGCCGAACAAGGCGCGTTGAAGCGCATCGAGCGTTTCGTGCGTACCCCGCTGCCAGTCAATGTCGTGGAAGGCTTCGAGCCGCGCAAGTCGGCTCCGTCCGGCAATGGCCGCGGCGGTTTCGGCGGCGGCCGTGGCCGTCCGGCCGGCGGCAACGGCGGCGGCCGTCGCTTTGGCAGCGGCGCTGGCGGCGGCAAGCCGTCAGGTACCGGAAGCGGTGCACGTAGCGGCGGCGGCTGGGCCGGCAAGTCGTCGGGCGGCGGTTCGCGCGAAGGCTACGGCGGTTCGCGTGACGGCGGTTACGGCGCACGCCGCAGCGACGGTCCGCGTACTGCGCGTCGCGGCAGCTAACAGGTTCAACGATAGCTGAGCAGCAGCCGACGGGCGCAGAGGCCGCGGGTCGACCTCGAGCAGAGGTCCTGCGGCACCCACGCCGCCCAGATGGAAGCGTCAGCGGACAGCAGTCTGCAGCCCGCATAAAGAGAACCGGTGCCCGCGCACCGGTTTTTTTTCGTCCTCGTTTTCATCCACGGTTAAATTTCACAATGTGGAAAATTTTTTTGCGTCGTAAAAAATGTTGCTGCGTGGCACAACCAACCCTGTTGCAACAGGGAAAATCTGATTTCTTATTGCGAAATTACATCAATAACACATTGATTAATAACAAATAAAAAACCACGAAAAAGCTTCCTCGACGGCTGTTGCACCGATCCCCATTTGCCTAGACTCTTATATAAGACTTCACGAACAAAGTACCCTGCGAAGAGGGCGTCGCTGAAGACACGAGTTGACTGATCCATTACCCAGGCAATCAAGGAGCACACCATGTCACGTCAAGAGCAAGCACAGCAACTCCAGCAGCAATGGGATACCGATCCGCGCTGGAAAGGTATCAAGCGCACCTACACCGCTGACGATGTGGTGCGCCTGCGTGGTTCCGTGCCCGTCGAGCACACGCTCGCAAAGCGCGGCGCGGAAAAGCTGTGGGAATCGATCCACAACGAGCCGTTCGTCAACGCGTTGGGCGCGCTGACCGGCAATCAGGCGATGCAGCAGGTGAAGGCCGGTCTGAAGGCGATCTATCTGTCGGGCTGGCAGGTGGCGGGCGACGCCAACGTCGCCGGTGAAATGTATCCCGACCAGTCGCTCTATCCGGCGAACTCGGTGCCGCTCGTCGTGAAACGTATCAACAACACGCTGACGCGCGCCGACCAGATCCAGTGGTCCGAAGGCAAGAATCCGGGCGACGAGGGCTACGTCGATTTCTTCGCACCGATCGTCGCTGACGCAGAAGCCGGTTTCGGCGGCGTGCTGAATGCATTCGAACTGATGAAGTCGATGATCGAAGCCGGCGCCGCGGGCGTGCACTTCGAAGATCAGCTCGCATCGGTGAAGAAGTGCGGCCACATGGGCGGCAAGGTGCTCGTGCCGACCCGCGAAAACATCGCGAAGCTCACCGCCGCACGTCTGGCCGCCGATGTGTCCGGCACGCCGACCATCCTGCTCGCCCGTACGGACGCCGAAGCCGCCGACCTCGTGACGTCGGACATCGACGACAACGACAAGCCGTTCCTGACCGGCGAGCGCACGGTCGAAGGCTTCTACCGCACGAAGCCGGGTATCGAGCAGGCCATTTCGCGCGGCCTCGCCTATGCGCCGTACGCCGACATGATCTGGTGCGAAACCGGTAAGCCGGACCTCGAATTCGCGAAGAAATTCGCCGAAGCGATCCACAGGCAGTTCCCGGACAAGCTGCTGTCGTACAACTGCTCGCCCTCGTTCAACTGGAAGAAAAACCTCGACGACGCGACGATCGCCAAGTTCCAGAAAGAACTCGGCGCGATGGGCTACAAGTTCCAGTTCATCACGCTGGCCGGCTTCCACGCGCTGAACTACTCGATGTTCAACCTCGCGCACGGCTATGCACGCACGCAGATGAGCGCGTTCGTCGAAATGCAGCAGGCGGAATTCGCTGCAGCCGAAAAGGGCTTCACGGCTGTCAAGCATCAGCGCGAAGTCGGCACCGGCTACTTCGACGCCGTGACGCAGACGGTCGAGCGCGACGCATCGACGACCGCGCTGCACGGTTCGACGGAAGACGAGCAGTTCTTCGACAAGAAGGTCGCATAACGTCGGGACCGACTGGACAGGCGGCAGAGCGCCTGAGTGGCACGGCAGGCGCAAATCAGGGAGAAGCGGCCCCGCAGAGGGCCGCCGTCAGAACAGAAACGGCAGCGGGTTACGACCTGCTGGCCGGGGCTGAGCTTGTGAGAAACCGTGGCGCAGCATCCCCGCGCCCCGGGTGAGCATAACCCGCGCTGGCCTACCCGCCGGCGCGTTTTACCTTGTCCGTACGAAATCCGTTGTGCGAGGCGCAGGCAACCCCGGTGCCGTCGCGAAACGAACTCATCGGTAGACGATCACTGGAATCTTCGTATGCGTGAGCACCCGTTGCGTCTCGCTGCCGATCAGCAGGCTGCCCAGCCCGCGACGCCCATGCGACGCCATGAAGATCACGTCGCAGCCGTCCCGCTCCGCCGCCTCGATGATGCCGAGATAAGGCGACGGATGCACGCTCGTCCTGCTCGTGAACGCCACGCCGGCGTCGCGCGCGGCCGCTTCGACCTCCTGCAGGTGCAGACGCGCTTCGCGCTCGCTGCGCTCCTGAAAGTCGACGGGCGGCTCGATCACGACCTCGGAAAACGGCGAGTACGGATATTGCGGCAGGCAGGCGTAGGCTGTGACGCGCGCGCCCACCGCTTTAGCCAGGTCGATTGCGCCGTCGATCGCCTTTTTCGACAGGTCTGAACCATCGGTCGGAACCAGGATGTGCTTGAACATCGCGCCCTCCGTCGTCAGCTGCGCCTATCCGGCAGGGCCGTGCGATACGTGCGGATCGGAACGCGCGGCACCTCGAATCGATTGTAGTGCGCCGAAATTGACAGCAAGGCGTGCGTGCGGGTCTGTACCCATATCGAAAACCCGCGCGCGCCACCTTGCCAGCTGGAGCGCTGTACTAGCCCCAGTAGCCCGGATGGCCGTACGTATGTTTCAGAAAATCGAGAAAAAGCCGCACACGCAACGGCAGATGGCGGCGCTGCGGGAATACCGCGTGAATGCCGATCGGCGGCGCGGCGAACTCATCGAGCACCGTGACGAGGCGCCCGGCCGCGATATCCGCGCCAACTTCCCACCACGACCGCCAGGCGAGCCCATAACCTTCGAGACACCATTCATGCAGTACCGCGCCGTCCGAACATTCCATCGTGCCGGAAACCTTGATCGACACGACCTTGTCGCCCTGCTGGAACATCCAGCCGCGCTGCTGGTTGGCACTCGCGCCGAGCGCGAGGCAGTTGTGATGCGTGAGTTCGGCGAGCGTCCTGGGCGCCCCGCGACGGCCAAGATAAGCCGGCGACGCCACAACGACGCGCCGGTTGTCGCCGAGACGAAGCGACACCAGCGACGAGTCCGGCAGCTCACCCAGCCGCACCGCACAGTCGAAGCCTTCGTTCACCAGATCGACCATGCGGTCCGACAAATCGAGCGTGATGGACACGTCCGGGTGCGCGACGGTAAATACCGGCACGAGCGGCGCAACGTGACGCCGTCCGAAGCCGGCAGGCGCCGACACGCGCAGATGCCCGCTCGCCTTCACGCCGCCGGCGGACACGCTCGCCTCGGCGTTCTGCATGTCGTGAATGATGCGCTGGCAGTCTTCGAGGAACGCCGAGCCCTCGAAGGTCAGCGTGATCCTGCGCGTGGTGCGGACCAGCAGTTTCACGCCCAGGCGCTCTTCGAGCGCATCGATGCGCCGGCCGATGATCGCTGGCGCCACACCTTCCGCCTGCGCGGCGGAGGACAGACTGCCACGCGCTGCGACAGTAACGAAGGTTTCGATCTGCTTGAACCGATCCATGGGGTGCCAGCGCAAAAGTTGGGCGCTAAAAACGAAGTTGATCGTCAGATTAGGTATGAGAAAGTAAAAGATCAAGTGATGTTTAGGATCTTTTTAGACCTAAGGCATCACTAATAGAATCGACCCTGACCTCTGAATGGAGCGCACGGCAATGTCGGCCACAACGACACCCTTTCCGAAGGCAGTGATTTTCGACGCGTACGGCACGCTTTTCGACGTGCATTCGGTCGTCGCTGCGGCGGAACAGATGTTCCCGGGCCACGGCGATACGCTTTCGCAGCTGTGGCGGCAAAAGCAGATCGAATACACGCAGTTGCGCTCGCTGTCCGATCTTTCCGGGGCGCATTACGAACCGTTCTGGAACATCACCCTCGACGCGCTGCGTTTCGCCGCACGCAAACTCGGCCTCACCCTCAACAGTGCTGCCGAAAAGCGTCTGATGGACGAATACGCGTGTCTGTCCGCCTTCCCGGACGCGATACCCGCCCTACGGCGGTTGCGCGACAGGCTTGCGCCTGCGGGCGACCTTGCCGATGCGCGCCTCGGCCTCGCGATTCTGTCGAACGGGAATCCGCAGATGCTCGACATCGCCGTGAAAAGCGCCGGCATGACGGGCCTCTTCGACCATGTGCTGTCCGTCGATTCCGTACGCGCCTACAAACCCGCGCCAGCCGCCTACGCGCTCGGCACGCAGGCCTTCGGCGTGAGCCCGCGCGAGATCGTGTTCGTGTCGTCGAACGGCTGGGACGCGGCCGGCGCGAGCTGGTTCGGCTACACGACTTTCTGGGTCAACCGCCTGCGCGCGCCGGCCGAGGAACTCGGCGTCAAACCGCATGCGAGCGGGGCGAGCCTCGCCGACCTGCCCGCTTTTCTGGACACCCTTTAGCCGCCCGACCGAGGTTCAGGCCGCACGCGCCACATCCCTGGCACGTGAGCCCCAGAACCGCACCGTGCCGGGCATTCATTCATCACACATTGCAACGCATCTTTGTAATCCGACCGACCAAGGGAGAAACCATGGCGAATACGCTGTCGCTGCCGCAGGGCATGCAAATCACCGCTGAAATCAAGCCGGGCTTTGAATCGATCCTCACGCCCGACGCGCTCGAACTCGTCGCGACGCTGCATCGCGCATTCGAACCGCGGCGCCAGCAACTGTTGAAGGCGCGTGCCGAACGCACGGCGCGCCTCGACGCGGGCGAGCGCCCCGACTTCCTCGTCGAAACGAAGCACATCCGGGAAAGCGACTGGAAGATTGCGCCGCTGCCGAAGGATCTGGAATGCCGTCGTGTCGAGATCACGGGGCCTGTCGAGCGCAAGATGATCATCAATGCGCTCAACTCGGGGGCGGATTCGTACATGACCGACTTCGAAGATTCGAACGCGCCCAGCTGGGATAACCAGATCACCGGTCATATCAATCTGAAGGATGCGGTGCGCCGGACGATCTCGCTCGAACAGAACGGCAAGTCGTACCGCCTCAACGACAAGGTGGCCACGCTGATCGTGCGCCCGCGTGGCTGGCATCTCGACGAAAAGCACGTCACGGTGGACGGCCAGCGCGTGTCGGGCGGCATCTTCGACTTTGCGCTGTTCCTGTTCCACAACGCGAAGGAACAGGTGGCCCGCGGCTCGGGCCCGTACTTCTACCTGCCGAAGATGGAGAGCCATCTCGAGGCGCGCCTGTGGAACGACATTTTCGTCGCCGCCCAGGAAGCCGTCGGGATCCCGCGCGGCACGATTCGCGCGACGGTGCTGATCGAGACGATCCTCGCCGCGTTCGAAATGGACGAGATCCTGTACGAGTTGCGCGAGCATAGCTCGGGCCTTAACGCTGGCCGCTGGGACTACATCTTCTCCGCGATCAAGAAGTTCAGGAACGACCAGGACTTCTGCCTCGCCGACCGCTCGCAGATCACGATGACCGTGCCGTTCATGCGTGCCTATGCGCTGCAGTTGCTGAAGACCTGCCATCGCCGCAATGCGCCGGCGATCGGCGGCATGAGCGCCCTGATCCCGATCAAGAACGATCCGGCTGCGAACGACAAGGCAATGGGCGGTGTGCGCTCGGACAAGGCGCGCGACGCCAACGACGGTTACGACGGCGGCTGGGTCGCCCACCCGGGACTCGTGCCGATCGCGATGGAAGAGTTCGTGAAGGCGCTTGGCGACAAGCCGAACCAGATCAGCAAGCAGCGCGATGACGTACAGGTCACGCCGAAGGATCTGACCGACTTCCGGCCGGAAGCGCCGATCACGGAGGCCGGACTGCGCAACAACATCAACGTCGGGATTCACTACCTGGGTTCATGGCTCGCGGGCAACGGCTGCGTGCCGATCCACAATCTGATGGAAGACGCGGCGACCGCCGAAATTTCGCGCTCGCAGGTGTGGCAGTGGATCCGCTCGCCGAAGGGCAAGCTCGACGATGGGCGCAAGGTCACGGCTGAACTCGTGCGCGAACTGGCGAAGCAGGAACTCGAGAAGGTCAAGGCATCGATCGCAGGCGAAACGAAGACGTACGATCGCGCCGCGCAGATCTTCGAAGAGATGTCGACTTCCGCCAACTTCACTGAATTTCTGACGCTCCCGCTGTACGAGGAAATCTGAGGTGAATGCATGGACCTGCTGGCGGCCTCGGCCAGCGGTCCTGTGCGCAGGTGACCGGCCCGGCAGGTTCAGAACCGCCGGGCCGACTGGTTTTTTGTTCGCCCCGTTGAAACCCCGACACACCCGCTGCGGGCCAACATCGGGCTATCGCGTGCGACGATGCGCGACCCAGTCCCCGGAAGCGATTTCAGCCAACCCAGCAACGGCGTCTTTAGCGACCGGATAGAAGCGGCACGCCAGCATTGCACCATCGACGTCGACCGTCACATCGCGGCCGAGAAACCGCCCTTCGACACCCGGATAGACATGCTCGATTTCGTCGAGCACGGCAACGAGCGCGTCGTCGATTTCATAAACGTCGCCAACCACCGGCACGCCCTTGTTATCGACGACGAGGCCCGGGTATGAGCCGAAGTCGTACAGCCGGCCTTTCACCGTCGCCGGGCCGATGTAGGTCGGCGCTGCAATGTCGTGGCGCGCGGCAGCCGCGCTGATGTCGTTGACTTCTGCGGCTCGCAACGTGCCGTAGACGAAGACGTTCTGCATTCCCCTCTGTCCTCCCTGTGAGTCACCCAAGCGGCGCGCTCGCCACGAGCACACCATCGATATCCGCATAAACCCATTCCCCCGGACGCACGGTCGAACCCGGCAGACGCACCGTCACGTCGCGTACGCCGCCACCGCGCTTCTGGCTGCGTTGCGGATGCGTGGCGAGCGCAGCGATGCCGATATTGCACTCGTTGAGTTCAAGCGTGTCGCGCACGCATCCATAAACCAGGATGCCGGCCCAGCCGTTCCTCTCGGCAATCTGCCCGAGATTGCCGCCGACGAGCGCGCAGCGCAGACTGCCGCCGCCATCGACCACCAGTACGCGGCCCGCGCCCTGCTCTTCGAGCGTTGCACGCACGAGCGTATTGTCCTCGAACAGTTTCAGCGTCACCGCCTCGCCGCTGAAGCACGGCGCGCGGCCCCAGAGCCGAAACACGGGGTCGAGAACGCGCAGCGTGCCGGCGGCGAGCTGGTCCTCGTTTGCGTCGCACAGGTCTGCCGTTGCGAAGGTCATATGCGTCTCCAAGGTGGATGAACCGGATCGGATGCATTATGCCTCGCCCCGCTTTCATCCCCCTCTAGCCGAATGGCTACCGTTGCCTGTGTCGCGGGTGGTTCGAGCGCGACGCCACTACAATATGAGCACACGTCGCCCCCGGCCCTGCCATGTCCGCCATGAACCAGCCCGCTCCGCCTGCGCTTTCCACACGAGTCGATTTCGCTGACATTCCGCCGGAATTTGCGCCGACACCCACGCATCCGATTCGGGTCCGGTCACGGCCGATGCCGGCTGGTGTACGTATCGCGCGTCACACGCATGCGTGGGCGCAGGTGGCCTACGCGTCGCGCGGCGTGCTGCGCATGGCAACGGTCGGCACCACGTGGATGGTGCCGCCGTCGCGCGCGATCTGGGTGCCACCTTACGTCACGCACGAAGTGGTGATTGTCGAGGATGCGTTCCTGCGCACGCTATACGTCAACGAGTCGGTTATTCCACCAGGGCTCGACGCGTGCCGCGTCGTCGAAGTATCAGGGCTGCTGCGCGAAGTGATTGCTGCGCTCGATTCGCCGGGCCTCACTTCCGCACGCGAGCGGCTGCTCGGCACGCTCGCGCTCGATGAGCTGACGCGCTCTGAACCACTGCCGCTATCCGTACCGATGCCGAGTGAGAAACGGCTGCGGGCGTTATGCGAAGCCGTCATCGCCGACCCGGCCAATCCGGATTCTCTCGAGCGCTGGGCATCGACGGTCGGCGCGAGCACGCGAACGATCGCGAGGCTATTCCGCCAGGAACTCGGCGTGAGCTTCTCGCAGTGGCGCCAGCAGGCGATTCTCGCACGCGCCATTCCGCTGCTAAGCCAGGGGCGCCCCCTTTCGCACGTCGCTCAGGAGCTGGGCTATCAAAGCCAGAGCGCCTTTTCCGCCATGTTCCGGCGGGCATTCGGAGAAAGTCCCCGTGCATTCATCGAACGTGGCGTCGAGCATCGCGACGGCCACGGCAACGACGAAGAAGACAGCGACCTGTCACTGGACGAACAGGATGTGCACCGCGGTCAATTGAAGTAAGCGCGCTAATGCGAAGCTGTGGTCAGACGCGGCGCGACATATGACGGATCGATCCGAACTGTGCGAGACGCGGTCCGGCCAAACGATAGCCCATCCGCAGATAAAGCCGTGCCGCAGGATTGTCGACAAACACACGCAGTTGAAGCTCCCTCAGCCCGCGTGCGCGCGCCCATCGATGCGACATGTTGAGCATGTAGGTGCCCGCTCCCTGGCGGCGATGCCCTTCGGCAATCTGTACATCACGGATGTGCAGCGAGTCGCCTTCCTCGGTGATGCGCAGCACGCCGATCGCTTCGCCGTCCACCTCGAGAATAAAATTCTCCGACTCGCGCCAGCTTGCGAGGAACAGATCCCCACGCCAGACGAGATGATGTCGCTTGTAGTAACCGCCCATGTTGTTACGCGTGAGCGCTTCGGCAAACACGAAGTCATCCATGCTGGCTTGGCGCAGTTGAAAGGCAGGCGTCGGGAACTCGGTCGGATCGAGCATGGCGCAACGGACGGGATGGTGGTCCGCACAACGGTAAGGCAGGCTACGCGCGCTGGCAAGGGCGGTTTGCCCGAAGCGGGGAAAGGAAGCGAAGCAGGGAATGAAAAAAGAAAAAAGCCCGCCGAAAACTCAGCGGGCTTTTTTATCTGGCGGAGCGGACGGGACTCGAACCCGCGACCCCCGGCGTGACAGGCCGGTATTCTAACCAACTGAACTACCGCTCCAGTTTTTTGCATCATGGCTTGTGAGCGTTGGTTATCTCTCTACAAGCTGCATCGCCCGAATCTGTTGGCGCTGTTGATGTCTGGCGTCCCCTAGGGGATTCGAACCCCTGTACTCACCGTGAAAGGGTGATGTCCTAGGCCTCTAGACGAAGGGGACAACGTACGCTTACACCTTTAATGAAAAAGCCCGCTCAAGCGTACCTGAACGGGCTTTGTCTGGCGGAGTGGACGGGACTCGAACCCGCGACCCCCGGCGTGACAGGCCGGTATTCTAACCGACTGAACTACCACTCCAGTCTTTACATCGTACCTTGCAGAGCGTCGGTTAAATCTCTACAAGCCGCACCACTTCAACTACCAAGCGACGCTGATGTTTGGCGTCCCCTAGGGGATTCGAACCCCTGTACTCACCGTGAAAGGGTGATGTCCTAGGCCTCTAGACGAAGGGGACATAATCTTTTCAGACTCTGTCTTGTTTCCGTTGCCGACTCTTGCAAATAACGTTTCGTCAACAGCGAAGAGCGATATTGTAACTGCTTTACTACCGTTTGTGAAGTCTTTTTTGCTACAACTTACCGCGTTTGCGAAAGACTTCAACCTGCTCTGATGGTGGAGGTAAGCGGGATCGAACCGCTGACCTCTTGCATGCCATGCAAGCGCTCTCCCAGCTGAGCTATACCCCCTTGCAGAACAGAAGCGAGATTGTAGAGAGCGAATCTCGATTTGTAAATACCCTTTGAGTCATCACACGCGACTTTTTTTGAGGCCGCGTGTACGCGCTCTTATGCCCCGCTTCGCGTGCGTTTCAGACGAGCGCTCTTTCGATGCGGCTCACCACGACGTCGCGACCAAACAACATCAACACCATATCGATCGAGGGTGTATGCGTCGTACCCGCGACGAGCAAACGAACCGGCATCGCCAGTTGCGGCATCTTCAGCTTGTGTGCGGCAAGCGTTGCCTTCAACGCAGCGGAAATGCCCTCCTTCGTCCACTCCGCCCCCTTCAATGTGGTGACGAGATCAGCCAGTGCCGGGCGGACCACGTCGGTCACGTGCTGCGCCAATGCTTCCGGCTCCGGGGCCGGCGTGCGATAGAACATCGCGGCGTTGTCGGCGATCTCCTTCACCGTCGACGCGCGATCCTTCAAGAGTGCCACCACGGCCACAAGATCCGCGCCCTTCGCAAGCCCAGTGTCGTCGATGCCGAGCTGCGCGAGGAACGGCTTGGCGAGCCCGGCGAGGCGCGCGTTGTCGGCTTCCTTGATGTAATGCGCGTTGAGCCAGTTGAGCTTGTCGTGATCGTACTGTGCGGGCGACTTGCCGAGATGCTCGAGATCGAACCATTCGATAAACTGCTCGCGCGAGAAGATTTCCGCGTCGCCGTGCGACCAGCCAAGACGCGCGAGATAGTTCAACACCGCTTCGGGCAAATAGCCTGCGTCGCGATAGCCCGTCACGCTCATTGCGCCATGCCGCTTGCTCATCTTTTCACCCTGCTCGTTCAGCACGGTCGGCAGATGCGCATAGACGGGCGGCTCGCCGCCAAGCGCGCGCAGGATGTTGATCTGGCGCGGCGTGTTGTTCACGTGATCATCGCCACGGATCACGTGCGTGATCCGCATGTCCAGATCGTCGACGACGACACAGAAGTTGTACGTCGGCGTGCCGTCCGGACGCGCGATGACGAGGTCGTCCAGTTCTTCGTTCGAAATCTCGATGTGCCCCTTCACCGCGTCGTCCCAGGCGACCACGCCGGTGAGCGGATTACGGAAGCGCAGCACAGGCTCGACGCCTGCCGGCGGCGTCGGCAGCACCTTGCCCGGCTCGGGACGCCATGTGCCGTCGTAACGCGGCTTCTCGCCCGCTGCGCGCTGACGTTCACGCAGCGCATCGAGCGCTTCGGTCGACATGTAGCACGGGTACACAAGCCCCTGCTCCACCATCTGCTTCAGCACTTCGCGGTAGCGGTCCATGCGCTGCATCTGATAGTACGGACCTTCGTCGTAGTCGAGGCCGAGCCAGTTCATGCCTTCCAGAATCGCGTCGACGGCTTCGGACGTCGAGCGCTCGACGTCGGTGTCCTCGATCCGCAGTACGAACGCGCCTTTCATCTTGCGGGCGAATGCCCACGGATATAGCGCGGAACGAATGTTCCCGAGATGGATGAAGCCAGTGGGACTCGGTGCAAAGCGGGTACGAACGGGTGTGGTCATGTGCGGTTACTCGAGGGCAGGCGCCGACGCGCGGTCATCATCATGCTGACGCGGCAGCGAAACGTGTCCGGGCTGCAATGTGCCTGCAGGCAACGCAACGCGCGGACTCGAATGACAGAAGCAAGACCGCGATTATACCCGCCGGGCAGTCCCCTCCGCCTTGCCAGTCTCGCGTTTCCGCGCGCCGCGCGCGCTTTGCTTTATGATGTGCGCGCGCCGCATGCTCGCGGCGCAGTACGATCGCCGCCGGCGGTCGTGTTTGCGTGATCGTGACGCCCCGGTAACGCGCCCCCATCGGGTTGCGCAGGCGTCGCTGCTGGAGAAATCGTTGAAACCGTCATCCCCTCGCCTGAGCCGCCGCAGCTTTTCGCTTGCCGCGGCATCCGCCATTCTCGCTGCCTGCACGACGACCGGCGGCCGGCCCGACAACGTCGCGTCCAGCGAAAGCCCCGTCGTGACCGCCTTGCCGCCGCCCGTCGTCAAGCCACCGCGGCCCATGCGTGTCGGCCTCGCGCTGGGCGGCGGCGCAGCGCGCGGCTTCGCGCACATCGGCGTGATCAAGGCGCTCGAAGCGCGCAACATCCAGGTCGATCTGGTGTGCGGCACCAGCGCAGGATCGGTCGTCGCTGCCCTGTACGCGTCGGGCATGAACGGCATCGCGATGAACCGGCTGGCACTTAACATGGACGAGGCGTCGATCAGCGACTGGGCCATGCCCTTTCGCACACGCGGCTTCCTGCAGGGCGTCGCGTTGCAGAACTACCTGAATACGACCCTCAACAACCGGCCGATCGAAAAGATGGCGAAGCCGCTCGGTGTCGTGGCAACCGATCTGAAGACCGGTCAGCCGATCCTGTTCCAGCGCGGCAACACCGGCATCGCGGTGCGCGCGTCGTGCAGCGTGCCATCGGTATTCGAACCCGTGAAAATCGGCGAGCACGAATACGTCGATGGGGGCCTCGTGAGCCCGGTGCCGGCCTCGTTCGCGCGCAAGATGGGAGCGGACTTCGTCATCGCGGTCGATATTTCGGCGCGCCCTGAAACCGGACTCACCCAAAGCTCGTTCGACGTGCTGATGCAGACGTTCACGATCATGGGTCAGACGATCAAGGCCTACGAACTCGACAAGTACGCCGACGTCGTGATTCGCCCGAACCTCGCGGCGATGAGCGGCAGCGATTTCGGTCAACGCAACGCCGCGATCCTCGCAGGCGAGGAAGCCGTGGCGAAGATCATGCCGGAGTTGCAGCGGAAGATGGCAGCGGGACGACCGGTGGTGTAACGGGTTGCATCCGGCGCCCCCTGAGGGCGTCGCGCGGGTACCGACCAAAAGAAAAAGCCTGCTTCGAATGAAGCAGGCTTTTTTTATGCGCCCCGGAACAGAAGGAATCGCTTAGTTGTTGCCGCCGCCAATCGTCGCGTTCACGCGCTGGCGCAGATCCTGCTGCTGGGAAAACGACGTTTCGATACGGCGTGCACCGGTAAAACGCTTTTCCCAGTAGCCACTATCCATATCATCGACACGAATCGTGCTGCCGGTAGACGGGGAATGCACGAACTTGTTGTCGCCGATGTAGATGCCTACGTGCGAGAACGTGCGGCGCATCGTATTGAAAAACACGAGGTCGCCCGGCTTCAGGTCGCTTACGCGAACTTTTTCGCCGACACGGCTCATTTCTTCTGCACGGCGCGGCAGCGCCATACCGAGCGTGTCCTGGAACACGTAGCGGACGAAGCCGCTACAGTCCAGTCCGGAGTCCGGCGTATCTCCGCCCCAGCGGTAGCGCACACCGATCATGTTCAGCGCGCCCACCACTACGTCGCCCGCCTTGCCGGCCATGCCGGACAGAAACGAGCGTGCGCCACTATCGCTCGACGATGTGGCGCCCTGGAGATTCTGGTTTTGCGAATTCGGGGAGGACGACGAGTTCGACCCGTTCTGGATCGAAAATGTGGCGTTCTGGTTAATACTGCCTACTTCATCGGCGAACGCGCCGGGAGCTGCAGCCATCAAGACGCCGATGAACATCCCGGCGACGACGCGCGTGCAAGCCTGGGTCAGATATCGGTGCTGCATTGGTCGGTAGATTTTGCCTAAAAATCAGTGGGATACGGAAAGTTTTGACGATACTAGCCAGTAAGTATTTATCTGTCAAAACAAATAGAAAAATACAATCGGCACACGCACCCAATTGGTGAATGTCAAGTCGCAAATGACGCTTTCAGGAGCTTTCGCGTGTAAGGGTGGGCGGGCGCAGCAAAAATATTCTCCACATCACCGGATTCCACAATAGAACCGTTCTGCATCACCGCCACCCGGTGTGCCATCGCACCGATCACCGCAAGATCATGGCTGATGAAAACAAAACCGAGGTTGTATTTTTGTTGCAACCCGGCCAGCAGCTTGAGCACCTGTTGCTGGATCGACACGTCGAGTGCACTGGTCGGCTCATCGAGAATCAGAAGGCGCGGCTCCAGCACCAGCGCGCGGGCGATCGCGATGCGCTGCCGCTGCCCGCCGGAGAATTCGTGCGGATAGCGCTGCAGCACAGTGCGATCGAGTCCGACCTCGCGAAGCACCGAAATGACCTTTTCGCGACGCCCCTGCGCGTCCAGATGCGGCCGGTGCAGCGCAAGCCCTTCGCCGACGATCCGCTCGATGGTCTGGCGCGGCGAAAGCGAACTGAACGGATCCTGAAAGACGACCTGCATATTCGAACGCAAAACGGTCTGTTCATGCCCCCGAAAGGTCCCGAGCGCCCTGCCCTGGAAATCGATTTCCCCGCTGGTCGTGCGCTGCAGACCCAGAAGCGCCATCGCCAGGGTCGATTTTCCCGATCCGGATTCGCCGACGATACCCAGCGTCTCCCCCTGGCGCACCGACACATTGGCCTGCGCGACGGCACGGAAACGACCCGAACGGAACCAGCCGCCGACGCCCGGCAACTTTGTCGGGAAATCGACCGAGACGTCGCGCGCTTCGAGTATCACCGGCGAAATGGGCAGCACCGGCACGACCGTGCGTTCCGGACGGCTTTGCAGGAGCCGCTGGGTGTACGGGTGCTGCGGCGCTTCGAAGATCTGCTCGACAGGCCCGCTTTCGACCAGCACGCCCTGCTCCATCACCGCGACACGTTGCGCGAAGTGGCGCACCAGATTCAGGTCGTGCGTGATCAGCAGTACAGCCATGCCGCGCTTCTCGGCTTCGTCGCGCTGCAGTTCGAGCAGCAGTTCGACGATCTGCGCGCGGATCGTGACGTCAAGCGCGGTCGTCGGCTCATCGGCAAGCAGCAGACGAGGCCGGCACGAGAGCGCCATCGCAATCATCGCCCGCTGCCGCTGGCCGCCTGAGAGTTGATGCGGATAGCTGTTGACGCGTTTCTCCGGCTCCGCGATACCGGTGCGCGCGAGCAACGCGACGGTCCGCTTGCACGCCTCGAGCCGCGTCACGCCATCGTGCAGCACGATCGTCTCCGCGATCTGGTCGCCAATCGTGTAGAGCGGATTGAGCGCGGTCATCGGCTCCTGGAAGATCATCGCGATATCGGAGCCGCGCAGCCCGCGCATCTCGCGCTCGCTTTTCGCGAGCAATTCCTCACCATTGAAGCGGATCGACCCGCTCACCTGTGCGTCGCTCAGAAGGCGCAGGATCGACAGTGCCGTCACGCTCTTGCCCGACCCCGACTCGCCGACCAGCGCCACGCGCTCGCCGCGTTCGATCGCCAGCGTGACGTCGTTGACGGCGATCGTGTCGCCAAAGCGCACATGCAGACGATCGAGCGACAGCAACGGGCTCGTTGCAGGTTGTTTCACTGCGTCGCTCACTGGTTACCTCCGCCGGCACGCATCGCATCGGCAATGCGGGTATCGAGCGCGTTGCGCAGTGCGTCGCCCATGAACGTCAGCAGAAGCAGCGTCGCCACCAGCACGCCGAAGGTCGACAGCGAAATCCACCACGCGTCGAGATTCGCCTTGCCCTGCGCGAGCAGTTCGCCAAGGCTCGGCGTCGGCGACGGCACGCCGAGGCCCAGGAAATCGAGGCTCGTCAACGCGAGAATCGAACCGCTCATGCGAAATGGCAGGAATGTGATGACGGGTGTCAGACTGTTCGGCAACACATGACGCCAGATGATCTGCCAGTTCGACAGCCCCATCGCGCGCGCGGCGCGCACGTAGTCCTGCTGGCGGTTGCGCAGAAACTCCGCGCGCACGTAGTCCGACAGGCCGATCCACCCGAACAGCGACAGCAGCACGATCAGGAGGATGAAGCCCGGCTCGAAGATCGACGCGAAAATGATCAGCAGGTACAACTCCGGCATCGCGCTCCAGATTTCGATCAGGCGTTGCCCGACGATGTCGGTCCGCCCGCCAAAGTAACCCTGTATCGCGCCCGTAAAAATGCCGATCACCGTGCCGATGACCGTCAGCACCAGCGCGAACTCCACTGAGACGCGAAAGCCATAGAGCAGCCGCGCGAACAGATCGCGGCCCCGGTCGTCGGTACCGAGCCAGTTGTCGCGCGACGGCGGCGCCGGGTTTGGCACCTTCGAAAAATAGTTGAGCGTGTCGTAGTAGTACGGATTCGGCGGGTAAATCGCGATGTTGCCGGGCGTATCGAAGTGGTGCCTGATGTAGGGATCGATATAGTCGGCAGGAGTCGGAAAGTCGCCGCCAAACGTCGTCTCCGGATACGTTTCGAAGAGCGGAAAATACAGATGGCCTTCATAGCGAACGACGACCGGCTTGTCGTTCGACCACAGCGGGCCCGCCAGGCTCGCCGCGAAAGCCACCACGAATATGATCAGGCTCCAGTAGCCCAGCCGCTGCTGCCTGAAGCGCAGCCAGACACGTCGCGCCGGCGACGGCGACACGAAGGCTCGAACCGGTTCGGTGCGGGTTTGTGGAACGGCTCGGCTCAAGGTCAGCGCTCCAGATGTCCGAATTGAATGCGGGGATCGACCCAGACGTAGCAAAGGTCCGAGATGAGCTTGGTTGCAAGACCGATCAGCGTGAACAGATACAGCGTGCCGAGCACCACCGGATAGTCGCGCCGCACGACCGATTCATACGACAGCAAACCGAGGCCATCGAGCGAAAAGAGCGTCTCGATCAGCAGACTGCCTGTAAAGAACGCGCCGATGAACGCCCCCGGAAAGCCCACGATCAACGGCAGCATCGCATTGCGAAACACGTGCTTCCACAGCACACGTCGCTCGGACAGGCCTTTGGCGCGCGCAGTCAACACGTATTGCTTGCGGATCTCATCGAGGAAGGCGTTCTTCGTGAGCATCGTGATGACGGCGAAGCTGCCGATCACCGAAGCGACGATCGGTAGCGTGATGTGCCAGAGATAGTCGAGAATCTTGCCGCCCAGACTCAGTTGCGCCCAGTTGTCGGACGTGAGATTGCGCAATGGAAAGAGTTGCAGGAACGACCCGCCACCGAACAGCACGAGCAGCAGCACGCCCAGCACGAAGCCTGGAATCGCATAGCCGATCAGTACGATCAGACTCGTCGAGACATCGAAGCGCGAGCCGTTGCGCACCGCCTTCGCGATGCCGAGCGGCACCGATATCAGGTAGGTCAGGAAGAACGTCCATAGCCCGATGCTGATCGACACCGGCAGCTTCGACACGACCAGCGACCACACGCTCTGATGGCGGAAATAGCTGTCACCCAGATCGAAGCGCGCAAAGCGCTTGAGCATCAGGAAGTAGCGTTCGAGGGGTGGCTTGTCGAAACCATAGAGCGCCTTCAATTGTGCAATCTGCTGCGCGTCGACACCTGTGTGCGTGCGTAAGCCGAACGGCGCGCCCTGCTCCGCGCCTTTGCGCAGATCGTGCACGGCCTGTTCGACGGGTCCGCCGGGAACGAACTGGATCACGACGAAGGTTAGCGTCAACACGCCAATCAGCGTCGGGATCATCAGCAACAGACGTTTGAGAATGTAGCTCCACATGGGCGGTGATCCGGTGCGCAATCAAGCGGCAATAAAGGCAATAGGTGACGGGCAGACGCTCGAAGCAAACCATCAAGGCTTCGGCGTGAACCACCAGGTCGAGATGATCCAGTCGTTTGCCGAATAGTACAGGGGCAAGGTCTTGGGCCACGTCATGCCGCGCCGGTAAGCCACCCGGTGCGTCGCGCTGTACCAATGTGGAATCACATAATAGCCATGCATCAGCACGCGGTCGAGCGCATGCGTCGCATCGACGAGCTGTTTGCGTGTCTGCGACTGGATCAACGCGCTCAGGATCGAATCGACGACCGACGACTTCAGGCCAATCAGATTGCCGGACCCCTGCTCGCCGGCGGCCTTGCTGCCGAAGCGGTCGATCTGCTCCGAGCCCGGCACCTGAACGTCGGGAAAGCGGATCGTCGTGGCGTCGAAATCGAACGCATCGAGGCGCTTCTGATAGAGCGCGTAATCGACCACGCGGAATCGCGCAACGATGCCCAGCTTGCTCAGATTGCGGACAAATGGCGCGATCACAGGCTCCATCCCGGCGGACGAACCGGAATCGTCGAGGATTTCGAATTCGAACGGTTCGCCTTTCGCGTTGCGCAGCGCGCCGTCGCGATAGGTCCAGCCTGCCTCGGCAAGCAGCGCGCGCGCCTCTAGCAGGTTGGCGCGTAGCGAATCTGGCGGATCTGTGTCCGGCTGCTTCGGTGGCGGGCCGAATACCGCGGGGTCCAGCTGGGCCTTCCACGGATTCAGGAGCGCCAGTTCGCCTGCTGAGGGCATACCTGTCGCCTGCAGATCCGTATTCGCGAAGAAGCTGTCGAGCCGCTTGTACTGGTTATAGAAAAGCTGCCGGTTGAGCCACTGGAAGTCCAGCGCCAGATCGAGCGCCTTGCGCACCCGCACGTCCTGAAACAGCGGCCGGCGCTGATTCAGGATGAAGCCCTGCATGCCCGTGCCGTTGTGCTGCGGGAATTCGCGTTTGATCAGCTCGCCGCTGTCGAACTTCTTGCCTACGTCGCGGCGCACCCAGCTGCGCGCGATGTACTCGACGAATGCGTCGTATTCGCCGGCCTTGAAGGCCTCGCGGCGCGCAATCTCGTCCGAATACAGCTTGTACGTGATGCGATCGAAATTGTTCATGCCGACCCGCACCGGCAGCGCCGCGCCCCAATAGTTCGGATCGCGTCGATAGGTGATGTTGCGGCCATTGTCGTAATGCTCGATCACGTACGGGCCGCTGCCGATGGGCTCCTGAAATGCAAGCTGATCGAACGGGATACGGCTGCCGTCAGGCTTCATCCCCCACTTGCGGGAAAAAACCGGTACGCCGCCCGCAATCAACGGCAATTCGCGATTGCGCTGCCGGAATTCGAAGCGGATCGTCTGCGGGTCGACCACGACCGCCTGCGTAATCTCCGCAAAAATGGACGCGAACTGCGGCGCCGCCTTTGAGCTCTTGAGCGTGTCGAACGAGAACTTTACGTCGTCTGCCGTGACGGGGTCGCCGTTTGAGAAGCGCGCGCGCGGATTGATGTGGAAGGTCGTCGACATGCCGTCAGGCGCGATACGGATGTCGTCTGCCAGCAAGCCGTAGGCGGACGCGACTTCATCGGAACTGCCGGTCGTGAGGCTCTCGAACAACAGGCCGATGCCAGGCGCCGCGTTACCGCGCAGCGTGAACGGATTGAACTTGTCGAAACTCGTGAGGCGGTCCGGGTTGGCCAGCACCAGCGTGCCGCCCTTCGGCGCATCCGGGTTGACGTAGTCGAAGTGCTTGAAGTCGGCCGGATATTTTGGCTCGCCGTATTGCGCGATCGCGTGGACCGCATGGGCCGACGGCGTCGCCAGCAGCGCGCCGACGCCGCACGCGACGGCTAGCGAGCAGACCGCCATCGAACGTGGCAGCGCTTCAAGACCGACACGCGACAGCGTGCGAATCACGGTGCGCCCTGCGGCACGACGTGTGTGCAGCCATCGCGATCCAGTCGTCATAGGGGCCTTGTTGGTCAGGTAGCGGTTGCAATGTGAGAGAATTCTACCCAATAATCCCGCGCGAACCCGCACGTCAGACGTCGCGGCGCGCAGACTTCATTGGAGATTTCATGGGCTTTCTCGCTGGTAAACGAATCCTGCTGACCGGCCTGCTGTCGAACCGTTCGATTGCGTACGGTATCGCGCAGGCTTGCAAACGCGAAGGCGCCGAACTGGCCTTCACCTATGTTGGCGATCGCTTCAAGGATCGCATCACCGAATTCGCCACCGAGTTCGGCAGCAACCTGGTATTCCCGTGCGACGTCGCCGACGACGCGCAGATCGACGCCCTCTTCGCTTCGCTGAAGGAACACTGGGATAGCCTCGACGGCCTCGTCCATTCGATCGGCTTTGCACCGCGCGAAGCCATCGCCGGCGACTTCCTCGACGGCATGACGCGCGAAAACTTCCGCATCGCGCACGACATCTCCGCATACAGCTTCCCCGCGCTCGCCAAGGCAGCGCTGCCGATGCTGTCGAACGATGCAGCCCTCCTCACGCTCAGCTACCTCGGCGCAGAGAAAGCCATCCCGAACTACAACACCATGGGTCTCGCAAAAGCATCGCTCGAGGCGAGCGTGCGTTATCTGGCGGTGTCGCTGGGTGGCCGCGGCATTCGCGTGAACGGCATTTCCGCCGGCCCGATCAAGACGCTCGCGGCAAGCGGCATCAAAGGCTTCAGCAAGATTCTCGAATTCGTCGAAAACAACGCGCCGCTCAAGCGGAATGTGACGATCGAACAGGTTGGCAATACGGCCGCGTTCCTGCTGTCGGATCTGGCGGGAGGTGTGACCGCTGAGATCGTGCACGTCGACAGTGGCTTCAGCAAGGTGGTCGGCGGCATGGCGGGCATCGGCGAGTAACGTTCACGGGCGACGCCTGAAGGCGTTATCCCGGCTCGTTGCGCACGCAACAAAAAAAGAGCCGCCCGGTTGGGCGGCTCTTTTTTGTTTCCGGATATTACGCGCTCAATGCCAGCCATTGTGACGACCGTTGTCGTGGTACCCGCGATCGTAATGCCCCGGATGATGGCGGTACCAGTCGTCATGGGCCCAATAGCGACGACCGTCCCAGTAGCGGTCGCCGTGCCAGCCGATCACGATCGCCGGGCCGCCGTAGACAGGGGCTCCGTATACCGGCGCGGGTTGATAGACGACGGGCGGCGGTGGTGGCGGCGCGTAGACGGGCGGCGGCGCGACGTAGACGGGAGCAGGAATGCCGATGTTCACACCGACGCTCACTCCGGCCATTGCCGCGCCCGACGCGCCAATCGCCAGCGCACCGACCAGAAACGGAACAAGACGAGCGAACTTCATGGATTCACCTTTTAGCGAGTGGGTTTTGCTGGCGGGAATATAACGTAAGGCGGCGAATCGCGCATTTCAAGTTTGTAATAACTGATGCACAAGATCGCAACTTGAGATCACCGTTACGTGTAGTTACACGATTTGCCAATTGGATAGCGCTATGGTGCGCCGGGAAAAGTGCCAGATCGCGATGTTCACTTAAGCATAGGATGGGAGAGGAAAAAGCGCATCATCTCGGCGCTCGCATCCGGGCCGCTCGCGTCCGTGTAAGTGCCGCGCCCGCTTCCGCCAGACCATGCATGCGGCGCTCCGTGGACGATCCACAGTTCGGCTTCGACGCCATCGGCTGAAATCCGCCGCTCGACGGTATGGGCACGTTCATCCGGTTTCTTGCGGCGCACTTGAGCATTGGTGTCGATCGTTGCGTGTGCATCGAAACCCTGCAGTACGTGCAGCGCGTTCGACACGTGCACGGTCGCGTCGGCATCGCCGTGAAAGACGATCAGCGGACGCCTCGGCGCTTCGCCTGCATGACCGGCGTGATGCCTGTCTGCGCCGCGGCCCGCTCGCGCGCGACGGCCGCCTTTCATCGCGGCCAGTGCGGATGGAAGATCGTGCGCGCAACCGTGTGCCAGCCCGGAATGCACGCCGGCCGCCGCGTAGAGTTCGGGATAGGCGCGGATCATGATGGCCGCCATCGCGCCCCCCGCCGACATGCCCGCGACGTACACGCGTGACGGATCGACTGCGTAGTCCGCCATGATCTCGCGCGTGATGCCCGCAATCAGCGACGGCTCTCCTGTTGCACGCTGCTGGTCGGTGGGCTTGAACCAGTTCCAGCATTTCGACGGGTTTGCACCCTGAGGCTGAACCGGATACGCGACGATGCATCGATGCCGCTCGGCAAGCGCATTCATCTGCGTGCCGGCCGCGAAGTCGTCGGCGTCCTGAGTGCAGCCGTGCAATGCCACGACCAGCGGCAACGGGTCGCCGTGATAGCCGCTCGGGACGTACAGCTTGTACTGCCGCCGCCCCGCTTCGTTTGAATACGCGCGCGTGCTGAAATGGCCACGGTCTTCCGCGTTAGCGGATTGTTCGCGCGGTGCGTGCACGACGGGTTCCACCGGTTGCGGAAAGTCGCGCAGGGTCGGCGAAGTAAATGCGATCGCATCAGCGTCACGAATAGCGTGCTCGCCGCGCAACGCACGTTGGATCGCTTCTGTCGCCTCCAGAGGGCCACTCGTGCGTAGCAGTGTCATCGCTTCCTGCATCGAATTCAGAAAGTCTTCGTTGAGCTTCATCGTCGTCGTCCGGTTATCTGGCTGGGGGCTGTGGGGTTGTCGCGTGAACGGCGCTGAACGGCCTAGCTGATCCGGTCAGCCAGCGCCGCCTTCACAGCGGGCGAAGCGTGAAAAGCGCCAAGGACCACGATGCTGTCGATCGTCGCGAGTGCGAGTTCCGCAGACACGTCGCTCGCGATGCTGGCAAGCCCCAGCACCTGGATGTTCAGACGCTCGTTTGCGGCGCGCACCGTTTCCAGGTCGCGTCGGGTGAAGTGCTGCAGGCCAAGAACCAGCGCGCGGCGCGTAACCGTTTCATGAACAACCTGCGCATGCACCGAAAGCTGGTTGCGAATTGCAGTGCGGATCAGGTCAGTGCGGTTTGAATAAAAGCCCTCTTCAACGAGCAGATCGATCTGCCCAAGATCAACCGGGCCCAGGTTGATCGTGATCTTTTCAGTCTCGCCACCCTTCGGGCGCGGTGAGCCGACAAGTTCCAGTTTTCTCATTTTCCATCCTATTGCCATCTCATGGGATGGTTATAGGCTGGTTTCTGCTTTTGTGCAATGCGCAAAACAAGGGACACAAGCGAAGGAAGTGGTCTTGAAGGTGCCGGCACACATACAGCGCAGTCAAGGCGTCGATGGGGTTGCAATCCGGTGATCAGGCGGCCACGTCGGCTGGCTGCAGTTCCTCGCTTGCAGATTGCGCGGCAGATGCGCACGCGCCCACCATGCTCCGAATGGACGTGGCGTAGTGATCGGCGCTAATCGCACTCTGAAGACTCTCACTCCACCTGGCCGTGTCGCCCGCCGGCCACTCGGGGCTCACCGCGACGGCCAGCCCCGTCGCGAGCGCGGCCACGATCCAGATGCCGACGTATAGGCACATGCTGCAGGAGCGCGGCGAGGATGCCCCACAGCAACGGGCTTGGCACGCCGATGAAAAACAGACCTGTTCCGATCTCGAAGCCGACCCCGGCATTCACGCCGAGTTGTGAGACGAAGTATCGGCTGAGCCGCCGCGCAGCTTCGTCCATGAGCGTCATCGTTCGATGCAGATCTCCTGAGCCGAACAGGCGAATCGCGCGATCGCGCAGGTCGTCACGCTGCAGCAGAATGACGACCGTCACGACGAATACGATGAACGCTGTCTCGAGCGGACTGATGGCAGGCGAGGTAACGCGCCGCGCCAGTTCGAGAGGAGTCGGATCACCGCAAGAAACACCGGGGACACGTGTCCAGGTTTGATGCGTCGAAGAAATTCAGCCAGCGACGCGACGAGAAAACTCAGCAGGACCACGAGCGTGATCGGGATCTGCACATCGCGGGCGAAGGCGGATACGCTCCCCAATCGATGCGGAGTCCGACGTGCTGTCCGCTGTGACGTCTAATTTGCTGCGCGTGGCATGTCTTCCATCAGGTCGGCTGCAGCGCGGACCAGACCAGTACCGTGCTCTATATTTCAAACCATTCTTCGACGAAGTAAGAACAGCAATCGCCGTGCCGCAAATCAGCAAAGCGCGCAGCACCCGCGATGAAAACACGGGATAAAGACCCATTGGCAAGCCGAAAAAACAAAAACCCCGTAAGTCCAAGAACTTACGGGGTTTCGCCGCCATCGCTGGCGGAGACGGAGGGATTCGAACCCTCGATCCAGGTTTTGGCCCAGATGCTCCCTTAGCAGGGGAGTGCCTTCGACCTCTCGGCCACGTCTCCCAAACTTTCAGTCGCGCAGGGAGTCAGCGCGACAGAGCCAAGATAATAGCGGGTTCACGAAGCCAGGTCAATTTCTGAAGCACATATTTTGTGCCAGTTCGTCTTTGACCGAAGTGAAACGCGACCTCCGCTCACCCGCCATGCATTCGCAGTGCGCGTTTATGCCTGATCGAGTTCGAACGCCTTATGAAGCGCGCGCACGGCGAGCTCCATGTACTTCTCATCGATGAGCACCGAGATCTTGATTTCCGACGTCGAAATCATCTGGATGTTGATGCCCTCTTCCGACAGCGTGCGGAACATCGTGCTCGCGATGCCGACGTGCGAACGCATGCCGACGCCGACCACCGACACCTTCGACACCTTCGGGTCCCCCAGCACCTGCTCTGCGTTCACGTGTCCCTTCACCTGGGTGGTGAGGATATCCATTGCGCGCTGATAGTCGCCGCGGCCAACCGTGAACGTGAACGCCGTCTTGCCCTCGACGCTCTGGTTCTGGATGATCATGTCGACATCGATATTCGCATCCGCCACCGGGCCGAGGATCTGGTACGCGATGCCCGGCTTGTCGGGCACACCCATCACGGCGATGCGGGCCTCGTCGCGCTGGAACGCGATACCCGAGATGACTGCTTTTTCCATGGTCTCGTCTTCTTCAAAAGTAATCAGGGTGCCCGAGCTCATTTCGACGTCGAGCGACATCAGCGGATCCGTCAGGCTCGACAATACGCGCGTCTTCACCTGATATTTGCCGGCGAATTCCACCGAGCGAATCTGCAGGACCTTCGAGCCCAGGCTGGCCATTTCCAGCATCTCTTCGAACGTCACGTGGTCGAGCCGGCGCGCCTCTTCGACCACGCGCGGATCGGTCGTATAAACGCCGTCGACGTCCGTGTAAATGAGGCACTCATCCGCTTTCAGCGCGGCAGCCACTGCCACTGCCGAAGTGTCCGAACCGCCGCGGCCGAGCGTCGTGATGTGGCCTTCCGGATCGATGCCCTGGAAGCCCGTGATCACCACGACCTTGCCGGCGTCGAGATCGCGCAGTACGCGCTCGCCGTCGATGTCGCTGATGCGTGCCTTGGTGAATGCGCTGTCGGTTTTCACCGGCACTTGCCAGCCGGCGTAGCTGACCGCGTCGACGCCTGCTTCCTGCAGTGCGATCGAAAGAAGACCGACGCTGACCTGCTCGCCGGTGGAGGCGATCATGTCGAGTTCGCGCGGATCCGGCTGGGCGGAAATTTCTCTCGCGAGGCCGAGCAGACGATTCGTTTCGCCGGACATCGCCGAGGGCACGACGACCATCTTGTGGCCGGCCTTGTGCCATTTGGCGACGCGCTTCGCGACGTTCTTGATGCGCTCGACCGAGCCCATCGAGGTGCCGCCGTATTTATGTACGATGAGTGCCATTGTCGTTCTGAACTGGAGGAGTAACCGCGCTGGGCGCGCTGGAGACGACCGCACAACAGGCAACGTTCGGGAACACGATGAAGTGTGGCGGCGTAGATGCAGCGCGCGTGCAGCACGCGCGGAATTTGCCCGTACCTGGCGGAAACGGACGATTGCGAGCGGGGTGCTGCCGGCAACCGGATCCGGAAATGACCGGGATTACGATAAAAACACGGCAAAACCTGATCGGGCAAACAGGTAAACGTACCCGATCAGAGGCGAAAAGACAAGCCAAAATCCTGTATCGGAACGCGACGTAGACGCCTGTGGGCAAAGGATTTGCCCGCTATTACAGGATCACGAAGAAGCTGGCCGACCGGCCGGTCAGGCAATCAGCAGATCAGGACGCCAGTCGATCCGAAAATACCGCGAAGCGACGGAATGCGCCGTCCCGCGCTTTGCAGTCGCTTCGCGATTCACGCCGAGAAACGGCACGAACAACAGATCGCCGCCGACGAAGACGAGCGGCACATCGCGCTTCCATGCCGGCACGCCGCGTTCCTGAAAGAGGTTTTTCAGTGTGCGGCCCGGCGCACCCGGATCGACCCGCATCCGCTCGCCACCGCTGCGCGAGCGCGCGTGCAATGGAGCGCAGGTGAGCACCGCTTCGGGGATCGCATCGGGATCGTCCGCCGGCACCTCGGCGAACACCAGCGTGCCGCGCCATTGCGGCAATCGCCAGATCGAGTCGCCGTGCCATGTCAATTCGCTGGCAGGTCGCGTTTCGAGCGCGGTTTCGTCGATGGGATCGGCGCTGTCGCCGGCTTCCCAGAAAATCTCGCCGCGATAGCTGCGCAGACACTGCCCCGCGTGGTCGACGCGCATGCCGTGATCGTCGTCCGCGTCGCGCAGTTGACGTAACGCATCGGTCAGGCGCGCTGTCGATGCGGCCGGCAAGCCGAGCGTGCGCATCCAGTAGCGCAGCAGATTGAGCGCACGCTCGTCGTTGAGCGCGAGCAATGCATCGCGCGCCAGTGCGCGGCCTTCGTCGCGCTCCGCCACCTGCATGTCGATCCGCGCGAGATCGTCGAGCAGGCGTTGAGCCGCAGCAGCATGACTGGCGGTACGTGCGAGCGCGTCCCGAAAGCCAGGGAAGTGAACAGCCAGTTCGGGCAGTACGTCGTGACGTAACGCGTTGCGCGCGTAACGGGTATCGGCGTTCGACTCATCCTCGATCCAGCGCAGGTCACGCGCATGTGCATAGTGCTCGAGCTGGGCGCGCAGCACGTGCAATAGCGGCCGTGCGCGCGATACCGCGGCGCCGGGCGCCAGCCGTTCAGGCGCCATGGCCGCCAGGCCCGCGAGCCCCGCTCCGCGCAGCAATTGCAGGAGCACCGTTTCCGCCTGGTCATCCGCGTGCTGTGCGAGCCACAAGGTCATGACGCCGTGCTGCACGCACATGGCATCGAGCGCGCGATAGCGCGCGTCGCGCGCCGTCGCTTCGACGCTCATCCCCGGCTCACGCGATACGTCGACATGTTGGGCCGCGAATCCGACGCCGCGCTCACGCGCAAACGCCTCGCATTGCGCGAGCCACGCGTCCGCGTTCGGACTCAACCCATGATGAATGTGCAGCGCCATGCAACGCGCGGCGCCACCCACGCGCACCGCGGCGTCGAGGAGCGCCGTCGAATCAAGGCCGCCACTGAACGCCACCGCCACGCGCGCGTCGGCGGGAAGCGATGCGAACGCCGCGCCGACTGCGTCGAGAACGAGGCGGTCGGCGGGATTATCAAAGGGAGTGGTCACGGCGAAAAGGCGCAATGCGCCCAGGCAATCGTACGCCGGCTCATGCGCCGGGTGTCGTTTCCTTGAACTTGCCGTACGACATCAGCCGGTCGAAGCGGCGTTGGCGCAGGTCCTGAATGCTCATGCCCTGGAACTGGCGCAGCGTGTCGGCCAGCGCACGACGCAGCATCGCGGCCATGCCCTTCGGATCGCGGTGCGCGCCGCCGAGCGGTTCGTTGACGATCTTGTCGATGAGGCCAAGCGCCTTCAGACGATGCGCGGTCAGACCCAGAGCTTCAGCCGCTTCCGGCGCCTTCGCCGCGCTCTTCCACAGAATCGACGCGCAACCTTCCGGCGAGATCACCGAATAGGTCGAGAACTGGAGCATCAGCACGCTGTCGCCCACTGCGATGGCGAGCGCGCCGCCGGAGCCGCCTTCACCGATGATCGTCGCGATGATCGGCGTCTTCAGCTCGGCCATCACGTACAGATTGCGGCCGATCGCTTCAGACTGGCCGCGCTCTTCCGCGCCGATGCCCGGGTAGGCGCCCGGCGTATCGATGAACGTGAAGATCGGCAAACCGAATTTCTCGGCGAGGCGCATCAGGCGTTCAGCCTTGCGATAACCCTCCGGACGCGGCATCCCGAAGTTGCGGAGCGCCCGCTCCTTCGTGTCGCGGCCCTTCTGATGGCCGATCACCATACATGGCTGTCCGTTGAAACGCGCAAGGCCGCCGACGATCGACAGATCGTCCGCGTACGAGCGGTCGCCATGCAGTTCGTGGAAATCGGTAAACAGTTCGCTCACGTAGTCGAACGTGTACGGGCGCTGCGGATGGCGCGCGATCTGCGACACCTGCCACGGAGTCAGGTTCGCATACAGGTCTTTGGTGAGTTGCTGGCTCTTCTTCGACAGCCGCTCGATCTCTTCCGAAATATCGACGGCCGAATCGTCCTGCACGAAGCGCAATTCTTCGATCTTTGCTTCGAGTTCAGCGATTGGCTGTTCGAAATCCAGAAACGTGGTTTTCATTGGTTGTAATCCTTGGACTTACCGGCAGCGCGTATTCTAACCGCGCCCGCCCTTGTCAAAACCGTGTCGCAACTATCGACATCGATGCCCCGATAGCTGAGGACGGCATCGCTCTTTAGTAATCGACCGGCAACGGATCGAGGCTACGCCACATATACCAGGTTGCAACGGTGCGCCACGGTTCCCAGTTTGCTGCGACTTCTCGTGCCTCGCTGCGCGTAACCGGTTCACCACTGAAATAATTGACGCTGATCGCGCGGATCAGGCCGAGATCGTCAAGCGGCAGTACATCGGGGCGCGACAGATTGAAGATCAGGAACATCTCCGCCGTCCACCGGCCGATGCCGCGAATCTGCGTCAACTCGGCGATCACCGCTTCGTCTTCCATCGACTCCCATTTGCCGACGTGCAGCGCACCCGACACGAAGTGCTCGGCGAGATCGAGAATGTACTCGGACTTGCGCTTCGACAGGCCGCACCCCATCAGCTTGTCCTGACCCAGCTTGATGAACTGTTGCGGCACGAGCTTCGGACATGCGCTTTCGACGCGTTGCCATACAGCCTGCGCAGCAGCTACCGAAATCTGCTGGCCGACCACCGAACGCGCAAGCGTCACGAACGGATCGCCGCGGCTTTGCAGATGCACCGGGCCGAATTTCGGAATCAGCTTCTTCAGAATACGGTCGCGCCTGACGAGGTCGGCGCACGCCTTGTCCCAGTAGGGCGGGCGCGTGACGGCCGGCGTCAGTCCGCCAATCTGCACCGGGACTGCGACTTCCGTCGACGTCGATGCGCGTGTCTTGCGCACGACTTCGCCCTCATGCAGCGTGTCGGGCGCGAGTTCCTGCAGGTCGTCAGCGAGCTCTATCGGCAACTCGCCGTTGCCCTTGACACGCGACTTGCGCACCGGCTTCGCCACCTTCCGCGGCTGATGCGACGTGCCGTTCAGAACGCGCCTCGCCGGGCTCTTCTTCGCTGCCGTGGTGCCCGCCTTGCCGGCCGCACTGGCGGCCTTGAGCGAGGGTGTTGCAGTACTGCGTGCGCGCGTCGTTTTCACTGCGACTGTCGCGCCTGTCTGAGACGCGGCCCGTTTAGCCGGCGTCTTCGTGGCCGTTGCCATCCTGCCTCCTGCCTGGCGAGTCGATCAGAGGGAAGTTCGGTGCGCGCTCATACTCGGCGCCACTCGGTCAACCCGCCCGGTTTGTCTTCAAGTGCAACACCGGCTTCGAGCAACTCGGCCCGGATCCGGTCTGCTTCGGCATAGTTCTTTGCCTGCTTGGCCGCGACGCGCTCCGCGATCTTCGCTTCGATCCCGGCCGTGTCGAGCGCGCCTTCGTTCGCGCTGCCCGCAGCCTGCTGCAGATACGCACGCGGCTCGCGGCCCAGAAGGCCGAGCAAACGCCCGAGCGCACGCAATTGTCGTGCGAGCGCGGGCTCGCGCGTGCGATTGACTTCACTCGCCAGTTCGAACAGCACCGACACCGCGACAGGCGTGTTGAAGTCGTCATTCATCGCAACCTGGAAGCGTTGCGCGTGCGCTTCGTCCCAGTCGAGTTCGGCATCGTCGGGCGTCACGTCTTTCAAGGCGGTGTAAAGGCGCGTCAGCGCGCTGCGTGCATCGTCGAGGTGCGTATCGCTATAGTTCAGCGGCGAACGGTAGTGCGCACGGGCAATGAAAAACCGCACGACCTCGGCGTCGAACTTCGCGAGCACTTCGCGGATCGTGAAGAAGTTGCCGAGGGACTTCGACATCTTCTCATTGTCGATCTGCACGTAGCCGTTGTGCATCCAGTAATTCACAAATGTCTGACCGGTCGCACCTTCGCTCTGCGCGATTTCATTTTCGTGGTGCGGAAACTGCAGGTCCTGGCCGCCGCCGTGAATGTCGAAGGTATCGCCAAGCAACGTGCAGCCCATCGCCGAGCATTCAATATGCCAGCCCGGACGGCCGCGACCGTATTGCGAATCCCAGCCGGTGTCGGCCGGCTCATCCGGCTTGGCCTGCTTCCACAGCACGAAGTCGAGCGGATCCTGCTTCGCCTCGTTGGCCGCGACGCGTTCGCCCGCGCGCAGGTCTTCGAGCGACTTGCCCGACAGCTTTCCGTAGTTCGCAAACTTGCGCACTGCGTAGTTCACATCGCCGTCCGTTGCCTGATAGGCGTATCCGTTCGCTTCCAGCTTCCCGATCATGCCTAGCATCTGCGCAATGAAATCGGTGGCGCGCGGTTCGATGTCGGGCCGCTCGATACCGAGCGCGTCCGCATCTTCATGCAGCGCGGCGATGAAACGATCGGTAAGCGACTTGATTGTCTCGCCGTTTTCCACTGCGCGTCGAATGATCTTGTCGTCGATATCGGTGATGTTGCGCACATACGTGACGCGATAACCGAGCGTACGCAGCCACCGCTGCACGATATCGAACACCACCATGACGCGCGCGTGGCCGACGTGACAGTAGTCGTACACCGTCATCCCGCAGACGTACATACGTACGACGCCCGGCTCAAGCGGCACGAAAGATTGCTTGTCACGCGCGAGCGTGTTGTAGATGCGCAGAGATTCCATAGAGACGATGCGTGGGCCGAAAGAAATCCGCATTGTGTTACGTGCATGCTGCGCGCCTTCGCGGTTCACGCGGGGAACGGCATGTACAGCAAAACCGGTGCACCTGGTGCGGCGGTCAGGCTGCATTCAAGGCGGAGACGACCACGAGTGGCGAAAAGACAGTCTGTGGTTCGACGGAACGCGCAGACCTTTTGTTAGAATGGGTCGGAGTATAACACCCTGACCTTAGCCTATGAAACCTTCCAGCGGCCGCGCGCGACGCGCTGCGACCCTCGCCGCGTCAACCCTTTGCGGCGTCGCCTTCATGGTACTGGCGGGTCCCGCCGTGCATGCGCAGGTCACGGCCGTGGCCGACGGCACGCCGCAGATCGACGCGGCCATCGCCCAGAAAGACTGGGCCGGCGCACTGAAGCAACTCAACGAGCGCATCGCCGCGAATCCGCGCGACGTGCAGGCGAAGTTCAAGCGCGGCACGGTGCTCGCGCGCCTGAACCGCGATGATGAAGCCATCGCCGCGTTCACCGAACTCACCCAGGCATTCCCGGAACTGCCGGAACCCTACAACAATCTTGCCGCACTCTTTGCGAAAGAAGGCCGCCTGCCTGAAGCGCGCGCCGCCCTCGAAACCGCCACGCGGGTCAATCCGAACTATGGCCTCGCGTGGGAGAACCTCGGCGACGTGTACCTTCGCCTCGCCGCCGAATCGTACCGGCGCGCGCAGTCGACGGGACACGTGAGCGCCACGACACAGCAGCGCCTCGCCGATATCCAGAAAATCGTTTCGCCGCCGAAGAACGGCAAGCCGGCGCCCAAACCCGTGGCTGCCGTCGACGACTCCACCACGCGCGCCACCCCGAACGTGACGGAAAGCCCGAACTTCCAGTTCGGTGGCGCAACCGGCTCGCTGGCGACTCCACCGTACGCCGCGCCCTCGAAATAGACGCGCAATCCGCGAACCCTTTTTTCACCCTGAGGATTTTCATGAAATGGTTGATGTTGGCGCTCGGCAGCGCCGCCCTGATCGCGAACGCGCCCGCTTTTGCCCAGTCCGCGCCACAGGCCGCGCATCCGTCCGTCCTCTTCAAGACATCGGAAGGCGACATCCGCGTCGAGTTGTATCCTGAGAAAGCGCCGAAGACGGTCGCGAACTTCCTCGACTACGTGAAATCCGGCCAGTACAGCGGCACGATCTTCCATCGTGTGATTCCGGGCTTCATGATCCAGGGCGGCGGCTACACGACGAGCTTCGCCGAGAAGCCGACGCGCGCGCCGATTCCGCTAGAGAGCCGCAATGGCCTGAAGAACACAACTGGCACGATCGCGATGGCACGCACCAGCGATCCGAATTCGGCGACGGCACAGTTCTTCATCAACACCGTCGACAACGCCGGCCTCGATTACCCGAATCCTGACGGCAACGGTTATGCCGTGTTCGGCAAGGTCACGTCGGGCATGGATGTCGTGAAGAAGATCGAAGGTACGCCCACGACGAACCGCGGCCCGATGGGCGACGTGCCGCAAAAACAGATCGTGATCGAGTCGGCAACCATCGTCAGCAAATAAGCGCGCCCCGGCGCGGACCGGTCGTTTCGCCATCCGCGCCCTCCACTCACCTGTCAGTCAAAAGGATCCATCATGGTCGAACTGCATACGAACCACGGCGTCATCAAGATCGAACTGGACGCCGAAAAAGCGCCGAAGTCGGTTGAGAACTTCCTCAATTATGTGAAGGCCGGTCATTATGACAACACGGTGTTCCACCGTGTCATCGACGGCTTCATGATCCAGGGCGGCGGTTTCGAGCCGGGCATGAAGCAGAAGCCGACCGATGCACCGATCACGAATGAGGCGAATAATGGCCTGAAGAACGTCAAGGGCTCGCTCGCGATGGCACGTACGAACGACCCGCACTCGGCAACCGCCCAGTTCTTCATCAACGTGAACGACAACGACTTCCTTAACCACTCGTCGCCGACGCCGCAGGGCTGGGGCTACGCGGTGTTCGGCAAGGTCGTCGAAGGTCTCGACGTCATCGACGTCATCCGGAAGGTGAAGACGGGTTCGAAGGGCTTCCATCAGGATGTGCCCGTCGACGACGTAATCATCGAAAAAGCGATTATTGTCGAGTAATCATAGTATCGAATCACCCGGTTGTTCCGCCGGCCGCCCAGGTTGGCTGAACAACCGGTGAGGCAGTTAAATCAGCCACCCGGATAACGCTGCACCATAACAGGCACCTTCAATGCTGCAAGAAACGCCGCTGCGAAGCGTCGCTGCGGGCGTGCCTGGCGAGGGCAAACGCCCACACGCCGCGCGCCCGTTTTTTTTCCTCTCCGATCTTCATCTGAGCGAGGCAATTCCGCGCACGGTCGCCGCGTTCGAGCACTTCATCCGGTTCACGGCTGAGCAGGCCGATTCGGTTTTCATTCTCGGCGATCTGTTCGAGTACTGGATCGGCGACGACATGCTGGCCGAGCCGTTCGTCGCGCGCATGGCCGCTCTGCTGCATACGCTCTCGGAACGCGGTATCGCGCTCTACATCATGCACGGCAACCGCGACTTTCTGCTCGGCAAACGCTTCATGAAGGCGGCCGGCGCGATCTGGCTGCCCGACCCCTACGTGATCACGGCTTTCGGCACGCGCGTCGCGGTCGCGCACGGCGATGGGCTTTGCACGGCCGATCGCGGGTATCAGCTGTTTCGCCGGTTTGCGCGCAACCGCGCCATGCAGTTGCTGTTTCTGGCGTGGCCGTATAGATGGCGCCGCGCGCTGGCCGAACGGATGCGTTCAGCCAGCCAGCAAGGCCGCTCGCGCCCGGTATCGCCAAAGTATGACGTCACCCGTGAGAGCGTGGCAAAGCTGTTCAGGAGGACCCGCACGGCGACGATGATTCACGGTCATACGCACCGCCCCGCACGCCACAAGGAAACCGACGGCACGCGCTGGGTGCTGCCGGACTGGGACCTCGATCATGGCGAGCGACGCGGCGGCTATCTACGCATCGACGCCGAGGGCATCAAGACCTTGCCGTTGGACTGGAGTCCGCTTTTCCGCTCGGGGGGATAAAACGCGGGTATGCAGGATACGCGCCGCCGACGCGACGACATCCACAGGGCACCGACCCAGCCGGCGCGCTCAACTCTCCGTGACCTTACCTTCAATCGCCGCTGACAGCCTGCGCAGATCGACGAGCGCCGCATCCGCGCCGTGCAGCGCTTCGAGGCTCGCCCCGAGGCGCTCGAGCGCGGCGACCACTTCATCGATACGTTGCGTCTGGGTCGCCGCATGATCGATCAAACCGTGGATCGCCAGCGATACCGGATCGTCCGCATTCGGCGTGATGCCGTACGCGCAAAAGGCGGTGCGCCCGGGTGCCGGCTTCGCTGCTTCGCCGCTCGCCGCAGCCGGCATGATGACCCGAGCCGGATTGCCGACCGCCGTGCCGCCCGCCGGCACCGGCTTGACGACCACGGCATTCGAGCCGATCTTCGCTTCGGCGCCGATCGTGAAGCCGCCCAGCACCTTCGCACCCGCACCGACGATCACACCGCGTTCGAGCGTCGGGTGCCGTTTTGCGCCGCGCGTGAGCGACGTGCCGCCGAGCGTCACGCCCTGGTAGATCGTGCAGTCATCGCCGATCTCGGCCGTCTCTCCGACGACGACGCCCATGCCGTGATCGATGAACACGCGCCGCCCGACGGTTGCACCCGGATGAATCTCGATGCCGGTCAGAAAGCGCGCCATCTGCGAGACGAACCGCGCGATCCAGCGATGCTTCGCCTGCCAGCACGCGTGCGCAAAGCGGTGCAGCACGAGCGCGTGCAGGCCCGGATAACACGTGAGGACTTCCCAGGCGCTGCGGGCGGCGGGGTCGCGCTCGCGGATCGTGGCGATGTCTTCGCGGAGTCTCGTGAACATGGCAATCAGGCTGGCGTGGGGGGAAAACCGTCGCGGCCGGACACCGGCATCGACGGGCTGCTTGCGAAAAACGCGCTTCCGCAGCTTTGCTTATGACGTTTGAGGGATTGTAGGTGGATTGCGCAAAAACTGCCTGGATGCCCTCGTTCCCGGCAAGGTCGTCGCAGGGGGCAGGCGTCACGACGCGCCGCGAAGGCCCGCGACGGAGGTAATGGCCGCCGGAGGCCCTACTTTTCCTGCGGCTTCACCTTCAGCAGGATGTGTTTGGCGATGCCGCGCACGATGTTGACTTCCTCGCGTTCGAGCCCCGAGCGCGCGAACAGCCGTCGCAGCCGCGACATCAGTTTCTTCGGGTTGCCCGGATCGAGAAAATCCAGCGCGATCAGCGCGTTTTCCAGATGCACGTACATACGCTCGATCTCGTCGCTGGCAGCGCGCGAACTGGCGGCAGCGCCCATTTCGAAGCCGCTCTCGCTATCGATGTGGCCGAGATAGGCCATCCGGAGTTCGTACGACAGCACCTGTACCGCCTGGGCCAGGTTCAGCGAACTGTACGCAGGATTGGCAGGAATGTGCGCGAGCACGCTGCAGCGCTCGACGTCTTCGTTCGACAGGCCCGTGCGCTCGTTGCCGAACACGAGCGCGATCTCGCCGTGTACGGCGTGCTCGCGTGCCTGTACCCCGGCTACGCGCGGCGCGAGCTGGGGCGGCCCGTATTCGCGCGCGCGTGCCGTCAGTGCGATCGACCAGTGCACGCCGTTCAGCGCATCGGCAAGCGATGGAACGACGTGCGCCGACGCGAGCACGTCGTCGGCTCCGCTTGCCATTGCGACGGCTTCAGGATCGTTCTGCACATTCGGGACGCGCGGCGCGACCAGCACGAGGCGCGAAAACCCCATCGTTTTCAGCGCCCGCGCCGCGGCACCGACGTTGCCCGGATGACTGGGCTCGACCAGCACGAAGCGCGTCGACGTGAAACCGCCGCCAACCGGCCCGGTGCATTCGGCAGACGTGTCGCGGGAAGAAAGAGAAGACGGATACGGTGATTCGGTCACGGATAACAATTGACGAACTGAAGAACCAATATGGTAGCCCCAACCGCCACCGGGTGATCCGGTTTTGTAAGGCGGCGCGAAAGGTGGCCGGCGCCGTTCACCGCCGGAGCGGGCCAGACTCGGGTAAAATCATGCAATTCGCGCCGTCTTCGAACGTGCGCCCCGCTCTTCTTCAATTCGTCTCCGTCGACGGAACGCGTGCCTGATCCTGTTCAAAGCGTACGTTCCGGTTGTTTACAGCTATTACCGGGCAGCCGCAGCGGCCGTCCGGCACAAGGATTCCGGCTCATGCATCCCATGCTCAATATCGCTGTCAAGGCCGCGCGACGCGGTGGACAGATCATCAACCGCGCATCGCTCGATCTCGACCTCGTCCAGGTCAGCAAGAAGCAGCACAACGATTTCGTCACGGAGGTCGACAAGGCGTCCGAAGCCGCGATCATCGATACGCTGAAGACCGCCTACCCCGATCACGCGATCCTCGCCGAAGAATCCGGCGAATCCGACAACGAGTCGGAATTCCAGTGGATCATCGATCCGCTCGACGGCACCACAAACTTCATCCACGGCTTCCAGTACTACTGCGTGTCGATCGCGCTGGCGCACAAGGGCATCGTCACGCAGGCGGTCGTCTATGACCCGACCCGCAACGACCTCTTCACCGCCTCGCGTGGCCGTGGCGCCTTTCTGAACGATCGCCGCATCCGGGTCGGCCGCCGCGACCGTCTTGCGGACGGCCTGATCGGCACCGGCTTCCCGTTCCGCGAAAAAGACGGCCTCAAGGAATATGGACGCCTCTTCGACGACATGACCGTCGCCTGCGCAGGCCTGCGGCGGCCGGGTGCGGCCGCGCTCGATCTGGCCAACGTCGCGGCAGGCCGCATGGACGGCTTCTTCGAACAGGGTCTCAAGGCATGGGACATGGCAGCAGGCAGCCTGCTGATCACCGAAGCCGGTGGCCTCGTCGGCAATTACACGGGTGACTCGGAATTCCTGCACGTCGGGGAAATCGTCGCGGGCAATCCGAAGATTTACGCGCAGATGGTGCCGATCCTCACCAAATATAGCCGCACAAAGCAGAAGACGGCCTGATGCTCGAACGAGAAAAGCGGCTCCGGCCGCTTTTTTGTTGTGGCTGCGCCACCCTGTGGATGTCTCTCGGTGTCGGATGAGAGCCTGGTGGGTGCGTAGCCCGACGCGGCTTATGCGTTAAAGCGATAGACTGCGCCCTTCAGCCCTTCACCGCCGTCCCGCTCTCGAAGCTTCTCGTTGGGCGCTCCGCTCCGCTTCATGAAAAAAGGCTTCTACACCATCATTGCGGCACAGTTTGTGTCGTCCCTCGCCGATAACGCGCTGCTGATCGCCGCCATCGCGCTGCTCACCGCGATCCGGTCGCCGGCCTGGATCACGCCGCTTTTGCAAATCTTTTTTACAATTTCGTACGTGCTGCTCGCGCCGTTCGTAGGCGCCTTCGCCGACGCGCTGCAAAAGCGCCACGTGATGTTCGTCTCCAACGCGCTGAAGGCGATCGGCTGCCTGATGATGATCGTGGGCGTCCATCCGATGATTGCGTATGGCGTCGTCGGCTTCGGCGCCGCCGCGTATTCGCCGGCGAAGTACGGCATCCTGACGGAACTGCTGCCGGCCGAAAAACTTGTCGCCGCGAATGCGTGGCTCGAATCGGCAACCGTGCTGTCGACGATCGTCGGCACGATGCTCGGCGGCGCCCTCATCAGCACGTATGCGACGAGGTTCGTCGCCCATGCTCACCTGCCGCTGATCCACTCGGCCGCCAATCTTGCGATGCTCGCCGTGATGATCACCTACGCGATCGCCGCGGCGATCAACGTCGGCATTCCCGATACCGGCGCGCGCTATCCGAACCGTCTTGTCGAGCCGGGCAAACTCGTCGGCGATTTTGCGCAGTGCTTCAACGTGCTGTGGGCCGACAAGCTGGCCCAGATCGCGCTCTGGGTCACGACGCTCATGTGGGGCGGCGCTGTCACGCTGCAACTGCTGGTGCTCAAATGGGCCGACGCGAACCTCGGCCTGTCGCTATCGAAAGCGGCCGTGATGCAGGGCGTCACGGGGCTGGGTATCGCGGTGGGCGCGGCGGCTGCGGCGGCATGGATCCCGTTGCGCAGTTCGCTGCGCGTGCTGCCAATCGGCATCGTGACTGGCGCAGTGGCGATCGCCATGGCGTTCTACAGTAAAGGGCTGTTCCCGCCCGGCATGGGCATCAAGATCGGGCCGTTCGTCGCGCCTGTCTATATCGTGCTCGCCTATCCGCTGATGATCCTGCTCGGCGCCCTGTCGGGCTTCTTCATCGTGCCGATGAACGCGATCCTGCAGCACCGCGGCGCGACACTGCTTTCCGCCGGGCATTCGATCGCCGTCCAGAACTTCAACCAGAATCTGGCCGTGCTACTGATGCTGGGCGCGTACGCAGTGATGCTGACGGCAAAGCTCCCCGTGCAGTGGATCATCGTCGTGTTCGGCACCTTCATCACGTTCATGATGTGGCTGGCAAAACGCCGCGGCGCAGTGAATGCGCGCACGGTGGACATGCGCGCGCTGGTCGAGGAATAGCGCGGCGCCTCGGTGGCGCGCATTGGCAATGCGGCCAGGCCATCCGGCCAGGTTCACACGCGGCGCAGGCGAGTTAAACTCACGCCCTGTACACCAACGCAAGACATTCTGGATGGGCACTCCAATCGCAGCAGCTAAAGAAACTGTCGAAAGCGTCGACACGACCGCACAGCACACGCCGATGATGCAGCAGTATCTGCGCATCAAGTCGGAGCATCCGGGCACGCTCGTGTTCTACCGGATGGGCGACTTCTACGAGCTGTTTTTCGAGGACGCGGAAAAAGCCGCGCGCCTCCTCGATCTCACGCTGACGCAGCGCGGTGCCTCGGCCGGCAATCCGATCAAGATGGCCGGCGTGCCGCATCACGCCGTCGAACAATATCTCGCGAAGCTTGTGAAGCTCGGCGAGTCGGTGGCGATCTGCGAACAGGTTGGCGATCCGGCAACATCGAAAGGTCCCGTCGAGCGCAAGGTGATGCGGGTCGTGACGCCGGGTACGCTGACCGATGCCGCACTGCTTTCGGACAAGAACGATGTCTATCTGCTGGCGATGTGCATCGGGCACAACCGGCGAGGTGTTGCCACCACCATCGGGCTCGCCTGGCTCAATCTGGCAAGCGGCGCGCTCCGTCTGACGGAAGTCGCGCCGGATCAGGTGGCCGCCGCGCTTGAACGCATCCGCCCTGCGGAAATCCTCGTTGCCGATACGCCTGCGGGCCCGGAGGACTGGTCTCCCGCAGCCGGCTCCGGTGCGCTCACGCGTGTGCCGGCATGGCACTTCGATGTCGCATCGGGCACGCAGCGCCTGTGCGACCAGCTGGACGTCGCGAGCCTCGACGGCTTTGGCGCACACTCGCTGACCAGCGCCTGCGGCGCGGCCGGCGCGCTGCTCCTCTACGCGGCGGCGACACAAGGTCAGCAACTGCGCCATGTACGCAGCCTCAAGATCGAATCCGAGTCCGAATACATTGGGCTCGACCCGTCCACACGCCGCAACCTCGAATTAACGGAAACGCTGCGCGGCACGGAATCGCCGACCCTTTGCTCGCTGCTCGACACCTGCTGCACGACGATGGGCAGCCGCCTGCTGCGTCACTGGCTGCACCATCCTCCGCGCGATGCCGCGCTCGCCCAGGCCCGCCAGCAGGCGACAGGCGCGTTGCTCGACGCGCCGGTCAGCGCGAGTCTCGATTCGTTGCGCAGCGCGCTGCGCCAGATCTCGGACATCGAGCGGATCACCGGGCGCCTCGCATTGCTGTCGGCGCGTCCGCGCGATCTGTCGAGCCTGCGCGACACGTTTATCGCGCTGCCCGAACTGCGCACGCAGCTGGCACCATTGACTGCTGGCGCGGCGTCGCTTGCGCGCATCCACCTTTCGCTCGAACCGCCGGCGGATTGCGTTGAGCTGCTAAGCCGCGCCGTCGCGCCGGAGCCGGCCGCGATGGTGCGCGACGGCGGCGTGATTGCGCGTGGCTATGACGCGGAACTTGACGAGCTACGCGATATCTCCGAAAACTGCGGCCAGTTCCTGATTGACCTGGAAACGCGTGAACGTGCGCGCACCGGCATCACGAATCTGCGCGTCGAATACAACAAGGTTCACGGCTTCTATATCGAGGTCACGCGCGGCCAGACGGACAAGGTGCCAGACGACTACCGCCGCCGTCAGACACTGAAGAATGCCGAGCGCTACATCACGCCTGAGCTGAAGACCTTCGAGGACAAGGCGCTGTCCGCACAGGAACGCGCACTGGCGCGCGAGCGCGCGCTGTATGAGACGCTGCTTCAGTCGCTGCTGCCGTTTATCGCGGACTGCCAGCGCGTCGCTGGCGCCCTGGCGGAACTGGATCTGCTCGCGGCATTCGCGGAACGTGCACGCGCGCTCGACTGGGTCGCACCGGCGTTCTCTGAAACAGCCGGAATCGAAATCGAGCATGGACGCCATCCAGTCGTCGAAGCTCAGGTCGAGCAGTTCATCGCCAACGACTGCACGCTTTCGCCCGAACGCAGATTGCTGCTGATCACCGGCCCGAACATGGGCGGTAAGTCGACGTTCATGCGGCAGACCGCCTTGATCGCGCTGATGGCCTACGTCGGCAGCTATGTCCCGGCGCGACGCGCGCGGTTCGGTCCGATCGACCGGATCTTCACGCGCATCGGAGCGGCTGACGACCTTGCTGGCGGACGCTCGACGTTCATGGTCGAAATGACGGAAGCCGCGGCCATCCTGAACGATGCGACGCCGCAGAGTCTCGTGTTGATGGATGAAATCGGCCGTGGCACGTCGACATTCGACGGGCTCGCACTCGCATGGGCGATCGCACGGCATCTGCTCGCGCACAACGGCTGCCATACGCTGTTCGCCACGCACTACTTCGAACTGACGCAACTGCCCGGCGAGTTTCCGCAGGCGGCGAACGTGCATCTGTCGGCTGTCGAACATGGGCATGGCATCGTATTCCTGCATGCCGTCGAAGAAGGACCGGCCAACCAGAGCTATGGTTTGCAGGTAGCGCAACTGGCGGGCGTGCCGGGCGCGGTGATCCGGGCAGCACGCAGGCATCTTGCGTATCTCGAGCAGCAGTCCGTCACGCAGGGCACGCCGCAACTCGACCTGTTCGCTGCGCCCCAGTTACTGGAAGATGCGGAAGACGAGCCGGCAATGCCCGAGGCCGCAGCGCCAAACCCGGTACTCGAACGCCTGCGCTCCATCGATGTGGATAATCTGCGGCCGCGTGATGCGCTCGACCTGCTGTACGAACTGCAAGACCTGGCCGGCGCAACGGATGCGGACTGTTGAGCGCACGCGGTATCCACAGCGGCCGCGCCATGCCAGTGCGGCGCTGATCGTTGCGCTGGCGTTCATGCTGGCGAACGCGTCGCCGACTGCGCATGCGGCGGGCTCCCGATACACATTCGCGGTTGTCAGCGGCACACTCGAAAGCCCTGCGGACGAAGCACACACACAACGTCTGCTGGAAACCATTGGCCGCGAGCGCAATGTGTCGTTCATCGTCTACGACGGCAATCTGAAGGGGCCTAAGGAACAGTGCCGCGACTCACTGTACGAGAGTCGACAGACGTTGCTCGAAGCGGCCCGCCCGGCGCTGATCTTTGTCCCCGGCCAGCACGACTGGGCCGATTGCGGCACCGCCCAGGCGGGCGGCTACGACCCGGTCGAGCGTCTCGACCTGCTACGGCAGACGCTCTTCTCCGACGCTTCGTCGATGGGCCAGAATCCGGTTTCGCTCACGCGCGAAAGCGAGGTTTCGCGCTTTCATCCGTATCGCGAGAACGTTCGCTGGCAAGTCGGCGATACCGTGTTCGTCGCGCTCAACGCGCCGTCGCCGAACAACCACTATCTGAACGCCGGCGGTCGCAATGGCGAATTCGAAGACCGCGTTGTCGCCAATGCGTTCTGGCTGGAGCATGCAGCGGAATACGCCAAACGGCACGAGGCACGTGCGGTCGTCGTGTTCATTCAGGGCGATTTCGATCCCGAACGCTATGAACGGCCTGAGCGATTCTCGTGGTTGCGCTTTGCGCGCAACCAGCGCCGCGACGGCTTTCTGGAATTGAAACGAAGTCTCGTGAAGCTCGCGCAGACCTTTCGCGGGCCGATCCTCGTCATTCACGCCGATGACGAGCGGCCGCCCGGCGGCTTCCTGATCGATCAACCGCTGCGCAATGACAAGGGCGTTGAGGTCACGAACCTGACCCGCGTCGCATTCGCGCCGCACGACCGGTTGAATCAGTGGATTGAGGTTGAAGCGGACATGGCGCGGCGGCCGCCATTTCGGGTGAGCGTGCGCGACGTGCCGAAAAACATGCCGCTCCCGTCGACGCTGCCGCCAGCACCGACGCACGAGGAGCCGACACCTTCGATGCCTGAGGTGCCGTCGTTGCCGCCGGCTCCCGACCTGCCACCAGTACAGCAGCCGGCGCCGGCCGGGACGGATGCTTCACCCGCTTCCGCCGGCGCGCCCGCCAGTTCAGTGCAGCGTGGGCCCTGACTTGCGTTCCTCGGCATCGTCGTCATCTTCATCGAGAACTTCGAGGCCATCTGCGCCGTGCGCGTGCTCATGCTGGATTTCGTCCTCGGTAGCTTCGCGCACTTCCTTTACCGACAGCGCGAAGCGCAGGGACATGCCCGCGAGCGGATGGTTGCCGTCGAGCACCACCTTGTCTTCGGCGACGTCGGTCACCGTGTAGATGAGCGAATCGAGGTCTTCGTCACCCTCTTCAGGTGTGCCTTCGAACTGCATGCCGACTTCGAGCGGCTCAGGAAAGCGGTCGCGCGGTTCGATCTTGACGAGATCGGGATCGTACTCTCCAAAGGCATCAGCTGGCTCGAGCTGGATCTGGGTTTCGAAGCCCGGCTCATGACCGTCGAGCTCTTCCTCGATCTTGGGGAACGTGCCATCATAGCCGCCGTGCAGATAGACCATCGGCTCGTCGCTTTCTTCAATCAGATTGCCCTGCGCATCCGACAGCTTGTAAGCGACCGACACGACGGTGTTCTTTGCGATTTTCATTCGATTCTCCAGAATACAACTCACATTATACGATGCCCAAGCGGCCCCTTGACCACCCGCCCGGCGTAGCGCCCGCCCGGATTTCGTCTCCGCTACCGGCACCGCAGCCGGACACGCCCACGCCGCTCCTGGGCAACCTCACCCCGACGCAATTCATGCGCCGGTACTGGCAGAAAAAACCCCTGCTGATCCGACAGGCGATCCCGGATGTCGTGCCGCCACTCGCCCGCGACGAACTCTTCGAGCTTGCCGGCGAGGACGAGGTCGAGGCACGCCTCATTACCCATTTTCGCAACAGGTGGCAGTTGGAACACGGCCCGTTCGCCGCGGATGAACTGCCGTCCGTCAGGCACCGCGCATGGACGCTGCTCGTCCAGGGCGTCGATCTGCACGACGATCGCGCCCGCGCGTTGCTCGACCGTTTCCGCTTCGTGCCCGACGCCCGCCTCGACGATCTGATGATTTCCTATGCGAGCGACGGCGGCGGTGTCGGTGCTCATTTCGACTCCTACGACGTGTTCCTGTTGCAGGTTCATGGCAAGCGCCGCTGGCGCATCGGCGCGCAACGCGACCTGTCGCTGCGGCCGGGCTTGCCCTTGAAAGTTCTACAAAACTTTGAACCGGAAGAGGAATGGTTGCTGGAACCGGGCGACATGCTCTATCTGCCACCGCACATTGCACACGATGGCGTCGCCGAAGGTGAATGCATGACCTGTTCGATCGGCTTTCGCGCGCCTTCGGCGCAGGAGTTGACGGGCCAGTTTCTTTACCATCTGGCAGAACGCGGCGATGCGCCGGGCGGCACCGCAGAGTTGTACCGGGATCCGCAGCAACCTGCCGTCGCCAACCCAGCCATGCTTCCCTCGGCACTGGTGGAGAGGGTTGGCGCAATCCTTGCGAAGGTCCAGTGGAGCGAACGCGATATCTCCACTTTTCTCGGCACGTACCTGAGTGAGCCGAAACCGAGCGTTGTGTTCGATCCGCCCGCCCGGCCGTTGAGTGAGCCACGATTCATCCAGCGTGCCATGCAATCCGGCATCAGGCTCGATCGCAAGTCGATTCTGTTGTACGACGCCCGCCTTTACTTCCTGAATGGAGAAGAAAACAGGCTTGCGGGCGTGAAAAAATGGTTGATTGAACTCGCAGACCAACGTCGTCTGAGTGCGAAACGCTTTGTAACACTCTCGGACGATTCATCGGTGACAGCACTGCTACACGAGTGGTATTGTGCGGGCTGGATACAGGTAGGCGAGCTTGCATAGGTCCGTCTACGTGTTATACCCTGCCGTGAAATATTGTATGAGAAAGACAACGTATTGACCCCGGATTTATCGACGGTCGATACGAAAGTGCCTATAATTTCCGCCCAAGCCGTAGGGAAGATTCACGCTCATGAAGTGCGTCTCCACCAGCGGCCCAGGTCGGTGTTGGAGCACATTACCGGTAATATTTTGCGCTGTTGCTTACCTTTAACCATAAAAGGACGTGATCATGAAGAAATCCCTCCTCGTAGCATCCCTGTTGGCAGCTGTGGCACTGGCTGCATGCAACAAGAGCAGCGATCAAGCAGCTGCCCCGGCTAGCGATGCAGCTGCTGCTTCGGCACCTGCTGCTGCAGCTTCGGATGCAGGTGCTGCTGCTTCGGGCGCTGCTGCTGCTGCGAGCGACGCTGGTGCTGCTGCTTCGGGCGCTGCTGCTGCTGCGAGCGACGCAGGTGCTGCTGCCTCGGACGCAGGCGCTGCCGCTTCGGCCGCTGCGCCGGCTTCGGGCGCAAGCCAGTAAGCTGTAGCGATAGGGTTCGCCTCTGGGCGAAAACCGCGTTGGGAGATCTACCCGACTTCCCGACCGGTAAAACAAAACGCCACGGATTCACATCCGTGGCGTTTTGTTTTATTACCTGGCCGCACAACATCGGGACCGCAGACTTCGCGCGGTCCGGTTCACGCATCACCATCACCTCAAATCATTTCGATGACACGTCGTGCGATTCAGCAAAGAATTCGCGCACGACATCGATCTCCCGCGTACGCCTGAACGGCGGCAGACTCTGCCAGATGCGGCGGCCGTAGGGCTTGTCGACGAGCCGCGTGTCGCAGATCATCAGCACGCCGCGATCCGTCTCGGCGCGTATCAGGCGCCCTGCGCCCTGCTTCAACGTGATGACCGCCTGCGGCAACTGATGGACCGCGAACGGGCTTAGCCCTTTCTTCGTCAGCGCCTCGAGGCGGGCGGACAGCACCGGGTCGTCAGGTGGAGCGAAGGGCAGCTTGTCGATCACCACCAGCGACAGTGCATCACCGCGCACATCCACGCCTTCCCAGAAACTCTGGCTGCCAACCAGGATCGCATTGCCATAGGAACGGAAACGCTCCAGCAGTTCCGTGCGGCTCGCGTCGCCCTGCACGAGCAACGGATAGTCCCAGCCACTCGACTCGATCGTCTCGCGCAGTCGTGTGGCGATACGATCGACCGCGCGCAACGTCGTGCACAGCATGAACACGCCGCCACCCGACGCTTCGATCGCGGGCAAGGCGGCGTCGAAGACGGCGTCGGTGAAGGCCGGGGATGACGGTTGCGGCAGATTGCGCGGCACATACAGGAGGCCTTGGGTGCCATAGTCGAATGGGCTTGGCAAGGTCATCGAGCGACGCGAGTTCAGACCCATCTGCGCCGCGTAGTGCGTGAAGTCGCCTCGCACCGACAGGGTCGCCGACGTGAAGATCCATGCGCGAGGTACACCGGCACGCTGCTTCGCAAAGATCGGCGCCACCGACAGCGGCGTCTCATGCAACTGCACGGTGTGCGAGAACACTTCGATCCAGCGGACCTTTTCGTCAGGATCGGTCGCGCCATCCGTCTTCTCGCCGCTGGCTGCATCGCGCTCGACTTCGGTCGGCGGCGAGGTCCAGCCTGCCAGAATGCCCTGCAGTTCGCGCGCACGGCGCAAACAGGCGCCGATGGACTCGGCGCGTTCCGCATGACCGGCGAGCGCCGTCGCGAGCGCATCCAGTTCGGTTTCCAGTGCTTCGAGCGCCGGGAACAGCGGATGATCGTCGGGCAGTTGCCCGATCGACAGCCTTACCGAGTCTTCCCTGAACGCAAGACGCACATCGCGCGCAGCACGTTCGAGCGCGCCGCCAAGCTGCACCCACTCCACCGCATCGCGCGCATGACCGAGACCTTCGGCGACCGAGTCGCGCGCGAGTTCGAGGAACTGCGTAGTCGACAGCGTCTCGCCGAAAAAGAGCGTCGCCGTTTCGGGCAACTGATGCGCCTCATCGAAGATGATCGTGTTCGCCATCGGCAGCAGTTCGGCCATCCCCGTATCGCGCAACATGATGTCCGCGAAAAAGAGATGGTGGTTCACGACGACGATATCGGCCTGCTGCGCCTCACGGCGCGCCTGCATGACGAAACAGTCCTTGTAATGCGGACACTCCTGGCCGAGACAGTTCTCGCGCGTCGACGTAACCATCGACCAGACCTGCGCCGTTTCCGGCACGCTAGCCAGTTCGGCCTTATCGCCCGTGCGCGTGATCTTTGCGAAACGGATGATGTCCTGCAAATACGAAGTTTCCTGGCGTGAAGGCAGACGGCCGTTGTCCGCGGTGCGCTGCAGGTAGTAGTGGCAGAGGTAGTTCGCGCGGCCCTTGAGCATGGCGATGGATACCGGCACTGCCAGCGCATCGCGCACAGTCGGGATATCGCGCTGGAACAACTGATCCTGCAGGTGCTTCGTACCGGTCGACACGATGACCTTGCCACCCCACAGCATCGCCGGCACGAGGTACGCATAGGTCTTGCCGGTACCCGTTCCCGCTTCGACGATCAGCGTGTTCTCGCTGCCGTCGAGTCCGCTGGCGTCGTCGCCGGCCGCATCCGCGTCGGCGGCGGCCCGGGTATCGCTACCCGGGGACCCCTGCAGCCGGCGCGCGGGACGCTTGTGTGACTCGAACATGGCGGGCTCGGGCATCGCCCGCCCTGACGCCTCCATCGCGGCCGCCACGGCACGTGCCATTTCGATCTGCGACGCCCGCGAACGATAGCCGTCGATCTGCCGGGCAAGCAGCCCATCGGCGGCAAAGATGTCATCGAGTTCGGTGACGCGCTTCGGATTCAGTGCGGGCGCGCCGGCACCGGCAGCGCGTTTGTCGCGTGCCGGCACGTCGTCGCCCGAGGACGTACGGGAAGAAGAAACAAGCGGTGAATTCAAGGCGAGCGATTCCTGCAAAGTCCGGTGCGCGACGGCCGACCCCGGCACCTGCCAGGTCGCGAACTCAGGCGCGCGTATCCGGTTCGAGCTGCAACTGCAGCAAGATTATGGTGTCCTTGACCTTGAGCTTGCGCTTTTTCAGGCGCTGTATCTCAAGGTCGTCGATGCCGGGTTCCTCCGACACCCTGTCGATCAGGCGATCAAGCCCACTGTGCTCCGATTCCAGCTGCAGAATGCGGTCGCGAAGTGTGTCCGCGTTGATGACGTGATGGTGATCGCGCATGCTCGCCTCCTCTCCCGAAGTGGCGAGGGCTGCTTCGTTCAGCCGCTGCGCCTGAGGTTGGTGTCCGGCTTAAAACGCGTTACTGACCCTGCTGCTGCATCTGCTGTTGCTGCAACTGCTGCTGCTTCAACTGCTCCTGCTGTTCCTGCTGCTTTTGTCGGGCCTTCTCAGCGGCCTGCTGCTGGCGCGCCTCCACATCCGCCTTGTGCTGCGCGGCGTCCGTTTGCTTCTGCTGATAGCGCTGCGCGTTCTCGACGCGCTGTTGCGCCTTTTGCGCACCCTGCTGGCGGGCCTCTTCGAGCTTACGCTGGTAATCCGCCTGTTTCTGGTCGTAAGCCTGCTGGTTCGCAGCCGCCTGCGGCGCGCTGATACCGCGCTGCGCCTGGTCGATCGCATGCTGGCGCTGCTTCTCCTGGAACGCCTGTTCGTTCGCGGCGCGCTGCGGGGCCTCCGCATTGCGCTGCGCTTCGTCCAGCTCATGCTGACGCTGCTTGTCTTCGAACGCCTGGGCGTTACGCGCTTCATCGGCCGCGCGCTGCGGCGCCTCGGCCTCATTCTGCGCGCGCCGGATAGCGGCCTGCTGGTCGCGCTCCTGTGCACGCTGCACGCGCTGCTCGTCATCAAGCGCAAGCTGCTGTTTGCGGATGTCCGCCGCAACTTCGCGCATGGCGTCGCGGGCCCTGTTGAGGCAGTGATTCACGAAGAAGCGGCTATAGCACTCATGCTGGGCGACCGCGTAGCGGTAGTTGTTCTCGTCGCTACGGGCGTTGAGTGCCTTTTGGCGTGCGTCGAAATCGTCGCCGGCATGGTCCGTCGACGAGGCCGGGGTAGAGGCTGAATCCTGGTTTCCGGAGGCGCCGGCAGCTGCATCGGCGCGGGCAGCCGATGCGCCCGATGTCACCTGTGGCGGCTTTTGGGCCGCGCTGGCGGCACTATCCTGCGGGTATGCTGGGGAACAAGCCGAAAAGGCCGCAAGCGCCGCCGCAGCAATACACGCGGTGAAACACGCAGAAAGAGGACGAATGCGCCGGCCAGCCGGTCGACGGGAAGGCGCGGCAAACGGAAAGCGGGAGATCGGCAACGTCGTAGATGGGCAACGGAACATGGCTGAAATTCTATCACCCCGCGCCTGAGCGCTCGGGCATTTATGGCAAAATGCCCCGCTTCAGCAACCGGTTGCCGAGAGGCGCGCCTCGCGTGCCGCCTCAAGTGGCCCTGATTGAAACCTGCAGGAATACGACCACCCTATGACGGAAACCGTAGCACTCAAGATCGTACAGCGCATCGCCACCGAACTGACTGTCCAGCCGCGCCAGGTCGCGGCCGCGGTACAACTTCTCGATGAAGGATCGACTGTTCCGTTTATCGCCCGGTACCGGAAGGAAGTGACTGGCAACCTCGACGACACGCAGTTGCGTACGCTCGAGGAGCGTCTCCTGTATCTGCGCGAACTGGAAGACCGGCGCGCGACGATCGTGGCCAGCATCGACGAGCAGGGCAAGCTCACCGACGAACTCCGCGCCGCAATCGAAGGTGCCGACAGCAAGCAGGTGCTGGAAGACCTGTATCTCCCGTACAAACCGAAGCGTCGCACGCGCGCCCAGATTGCCCGCGAAGCCGGCCTCGAGCCGCTCGCGCAGGCTCTGCTCGCCGATCCTGCGCTCGACCCGCAGACCGAAGCCGCCGCCTACGTCGACGCCGAAAAGGGTGTCGCCGATGTGAAGGCGGCGCTCGACGGCGCACGCGACATCCTCTCGGAGCAATTCGGCGAAACCGCCGAAATCCTCGGCAAGCTGCGCGACTACCTGTTCAACCAGGGCGTGGTGTCGTCGAAGGTGGTCGAGGGCAAGGAAGGCGCGGAAGAGGAAAAATTCCGCGACTACTACGACTACTCGGAAACCATCCGGACGGTGCCGTCGCATCGCGCGCTCGCCCTCTTCCGCGGCCGCAATGCCGGCGTGCTGATGATCAAGCTGGGGCTCGGCGAAGAACTCGATGCCCTGGTGCCGCATCCGGGCGAAGCCATGATCGCGCGTCATTTCGGCATCGCGAACCAGAACCGCCCGGCCGACAAATGGCTCTCCGACGTGTGCCGCTGGTGCTGGCGCGTGAAGGTGCAGCCGCACATCGAAAACGAACTGCTGACGAATCTGCGCGACGAAGCCGAGCATGAAGCGATCCGCGTTTTCGCACGCAATCTGAAGGATCTGCTGCTGGCCGCGCCTGCCGGTCCGAAGGCCGTGATCGGCCTCGACCCGGGCCTGCGCACCGGCGTGAAGGTTGCCGTGGTCGATCGCACCGGCAAGCTGCTCGCCACCGATACGATCTATCCGCACGAGCCGCGCCGGGACTGGGACGGTTCGCTCGCAAAGCTTGCGCGTATCGCGGCGCAGACGCAGGCGGAACTGATCAGCATCGGCAACGGTACCGCGTCGCGCGAGACGGACAAGCTCGCGAGCGAACTGATCGCGCGCCACCCCGAGTTCAAGCTGCAGAAGATCGTCGTGTCGGAAGCCGGCGCGTCGGTGTATTCGGCGTCCGAACTCGCTGCGAAGGAATTCCCGGAACTGGACGTGTCGCTGCGCGGCGCGGTGTCGATTGCGCGGCGTCTGCAGGATCCGCTTGCGGAACTGGTGAAGATCGAGCCGAAGGCGATCGGCGTTGGGCAGTATCAGCATGACGTGAACCAGCGTGAACTGGCGCGCTCGCTCGACGCGGTCGTCGAGGATTGCGTGAACGCGGTTGGCGTCGATGCGAATACGGCGTCCGTCGCGCTGCTCGCCCGCGTGTCCGGCCTGAACGCGACACTGGCGCGCAACATCGTCGACTATCGCGATGCGAACGGTCCGTTCCCGTCGCGTGAGCATCTGCGGAAGGTGCCGCGTCTTGGCGACAAGACGTTCGAACAGGCGGCCGGGTTCCTGCGCATCAACGGCGGCGAGAATCCGCTCGACCGCTCTTCGGTGCACCCGGAAGCGTATCCGGTCGTCGAACGCATGCTGGCGAAGATCAGCAGGCACGTCGGCGAAGTGCTCGGCAATCGTGAAGCGCTGGCAGGGTTGTCACCGGCGGAATTCGTCGACGAACGCTTCGGCTTGCCGACCGTGCGCGACATTCTCTCTGAGCTTGAAAAGCCGGGTCGCGACCCGCGCCCCGAGTTCAAGACGGCGACGTTCCGTGAAGGCGTCGAGAAGGTTTCCGACCTGTCGCCCGGCATGGTGCTCGAAGGCGTCGTGACGAACGTCGCGGCGTTCGGCGCGTTCGTCGACATCGGCGTGCATCAGGACGGCCTCGTGCACGTGTCAGCGATGTCGACGAAGTTCATCAAGGACCCGCACGAAGTCGTCAAGGCCGGCCAGGTGGTCAAGGTCAAGGTGCAGGAAGTCGACGTGAAACGCCAGCGCATTTCGCTGACGATGCGCCTCGACGACGACTTCACCGCCAGCCCGGCGCCACGCGGCGGCGGGCAGCAGGATCGCGGCACGAGCCGACCGGGCGGTGGCGGTGGCCGCCCGCAACAGCGCTCACGCGACGCGGAACCAGCCGGTGCGATGGCCGCTGCGTTCGCCAAGCTCAAGCAGCGCTAGGCAACGCGGCGACGCTTCTGCAAACAAAAAGCCCACGCACTGCGTGGGCTTTTTGTTGTGCGCCAGCTTTGAGCCAGGCGCAAACCGTGCGATGACATGCAGAGCGCTCAGATCTCGATTTTGGTCCCGAGTTCGACGACACGATTGGCCGGAATACTAAAGAAATCGGTCGGCTTCGCGGCGTTCTGATGCATCCAGGCGAACACGCGCTCACGCCACACCGACATGCCCGGCAACTGCGTGGGCACGACCGTTTCGCGGGCGAGGAAGAACGACGTGTCCATCATCTCGAACGTCATGTCGTGCGTACGGCCAACGTCGAGCAGCACGGCCTTCACATCAGGTGTCTCATTGAAACCGTATGCGGCACTCACGAGATACAGCCCACCGCCGAAATCTTTCACTGTCACGCGTTCCTCGTCTTTTACGTATGGAATGTCACGCGTGATGAAGGTCAGGAAAATCGTGCGCTCGTGCAGCACCTTGTTGTGCTTCAGATTGTGCAGCAGACTCACCGGCACCAGCGAATCGCTGCCGGTCAGATAGATCGCGGTGCCAGACACGCGGTGCGGCGGGTGTGCGAGCAGGCCCTGCAGGAACGGCATCAGCGGGATACCATCGGCGGCCGTGCGCTCCTTCACGATCATGCGGCCCTTGAACCAGGTCATCAGCAGGAAGAACAGCAGCGCACCGATGCCGAGCGGCAGCCAGCCGCCCTCCTCGACCTTCAGCAGATTTGCGCCAAAAAACCCGAGATCGACCGTCATGAAGGCCGCGATGATCAGTGCAACCAGAATCTTGTTCCAGTTCCACACCTTCACCATCACGACGCAGGCAAGCACAGTGGTGATGACCATCGTCGCTGTGACCGCGATACCGTACGCGGCCGCGAGGTTGTCCGAACTCTTGAAGGCAAGCACGATGCACAGGATGATGAAAAGCAGCATCCAGTTCACGACCGGCACATAGATCTGGCCGATCGCCAGATCCGACGTGTGGAGGATCTTCATCCGCGGCACGTAGCCAAGCTGGATGGCCTGGCTCGTCAGCGAATACGCGCCGGAGATCACCGCCTGCGACGCGATCACCGTCGCCACCGTCGACAGAATGACGAGCGGCAGCAACGCCCAATCCGGTGCAAGCAGGAAGAACGGATTTTCGATCGCTTTCGGGTTGTGCATCAGAAGTGCGCCCTGGCCAAAATAGTTCAGCACCAGCGACGGCATCACAAGCGCATACCAGGCCATGCGAATCGGCTTTGCGCCGAAGTGGCCCATGTCTGCGTACAAGGCTTCGGCGCCAGTCAGCACGAGCACAACGGAGCCCAGCACCACGTAGGCCTGCAGGACATGCGCCGACATGAAGCTGAATGCGTAACCGGGATTCAAGGCAGCGATCACACCGGGCGACTGCGCGATATGCATCACGCCGAGCACGGCAAGCGTCACGAACCACAGCACCATGATCGGCCCGAACAGACGACCCACCGTGGCGGTGCCGTGTCGCTGGATCCAGAACAGCAGCACGAGGACGATCATCGTAAGCGGCAACACCAGATGCGACAGCTTGGGCGCAGCGACCTCGAGCCCTTCGACCGCCGAGATCACGGAAATCGCCGGAGTGATCACGGCATCGCCGTAGAACATACAGGCGCCGAAGATACCGAGCATCATCAGGAGACCCGCCGCCCTGCTGCGCGGATCGAATGATCGTAGCGACAGCGCCATCAACGCGAGCACGCCGCCTTCGCCGTTGTTGTCGGCGCGCATCACGAAGAGCACGTACTTGACCGAGACCACGATGATGATCGCCCAGAACATCAGGGAGATGACACCGAGAATCGACGCGTCATTGAGCGGGATCCCATGCGACGGGGAGAACGCTTCCTTGAGCGAATACAGCGGGCTGGTGCCAATGTCGCCGAAGACGACACCGATCGCAGCAATTGCGAGCGAGGGCAAAGGCTGCCGGTGCCCGTGGTTGGTATCTGTCATAAACGCGAAGAATCCGTTCCTGATCGGAAAAACGAGCGCTATTCTAAACTGGCAGTCGAGACCGACCGTCTGGCATGTTGTGGATACACCACGAGGACAGCCCGCGCAGTGTAGCATCGCACCCGGGGCAAGTCTGCCCGTATCGGGACGTTTCACGCCTGCCCTGCGACTTGTCTGGCTCGCCTGCCCATAAAAAAACGGAGCCTGTCAAGGCTCCGTTTTCAATCCATCAAACACTCAGCCGGGCGCGATTGCATTCGTCACGCTTTCGGCGCGGAATCCTGCGAGGTTCCGCGCTTGATCCACGCACCGAGATTGTGCGGACGAACCGTATCCCATTCCTCGAAAGGCTGGTGAATCCACGGATTTGTCGGCAGATACTGCACGTGATAGTCAGGCGTCACCTTGGAACAGCCCTTGTACCAGAGCACCGCGGAACGCACCGCCGTTATGGCCGGATAGCGCTCCTTCAGATGCTGCTGGACACGTGCCAGTGTCACGCCCGAGTCGACGAGATCGTCGACCAGCAGCACGTTGCCCGACAGCTCGCCGCGCGTCATCGTGATGTACTGCGCGATGTCGAGCTCGCCCTGCTCCGTGCCCGCGGCTTCGCGATATGAACTCGTCGCGAGAATCGCCAGCGGCAGGTCGTAAATACGCGACAGCTGGTCGCCGACGCGCAGGCCGCCGCGTGCAAGACACAGGATCTTGTCGAACTTCCAGCCAGATTCGTGCACAGCGAGTGCCAACAGCTCGATGAGCCGATGGTACTCATCCCAGCCGACCCAAAGATTCTTGTCGTCGTTGCGCGGATCTTTCATCGCAATCATGGGCACACCCTGCGTCATGACTTAAACCTTGAATGGATGACGAAGGAGAATGGTCTCGTCGCGGTCCGGACCCGTCGACACCATGTCGATCGGCACACCCGCCACTTCCTGCACGCGCGTCAGGTAAGCCCGCGCGTTGGCAGGCAGCTTGTCCCATTCCTTGATGCCTACGGTGCTTTCCTTCCAGCCGCCGAACGTCTCGTAGACCGGCTCGCAGCGCGCCACTTCCGACGCACCACGCGGCAGGATGTCAACGTCCTTGCCGTCGATCTTGTAGCCCACGCACAGCTTGACTTCATCGACACCGTCGAGCACGTCGAGCTTCGTCATGCACAGACCCGACACGCCGTTGATCTGGATCGAGCGACGCAGCGCGGCCGCGTCGAGCCAGCCCGTGCGACGCGGACGACCCGTGACCGAGCCGAATTCCTTGCCAACGGTAGCCAGCGTCAGACCGATCTGTTCCTGGCGGCTTGCGTTGTCCGCGTCGTACAGTTCGCTCGGGAACGGACCCGAACCGACACGCGTGCAATACGCCTTCGTGATGCCGAGAATGTAGTTCAACTTTTGCGGACCGACACCCGCCCCCGCCGCGGCCGCGCCGGCCACGCAGTTGCTGGAGGTCACGAACGGATAGGTGCCGTGATCGATGTCGAGCAGCGTGCCTTGCGCACCTTCGAACAGCAGGTTGTGACCGGCGTGGTTCTCGTCGTAGAGACGACGCGAGACGTCCGTGACCATCGGCTTCAGACGGTCCGCATAGCTCAACATCATGTCGAGGGTCTGCTGGAAATCGACGGCCGCGGCGCCCAGATAGCCGGTCAGCACAAAATTGTGGAAGTCGAGATTTTCCCGCAGACGCTCAGCGAACGCTGCCGGCTCGAACAGGTCCTGCACGCGCAGACCACGGCGCGCCACCTTGTCTTCGTACGCCGGGCCGATACCGCGGCCGGTCGTGCCGATCTTGCTTGCGCCGCGACGTGCTTCGCGCGCCTGGTCGATCGCAATGTGGTACGGAAGAATCAGGGTGGTGGCTTCGGAAATGAAGAGGCGCTTCTGAACGTCGACGCCAGCGGCTTCGAGTTCGCCGATTTCCTTGAACAGCGCTTCCGGCGACAACACGACGCCATTGCCGATGTAGCACGCGACGCCGGGATGCATGATGCCCGACGGAATCAGACGCAAGATGGTTTTCTTGCCGCCGATGATGAGCGTATGACCGGCATTGTGACCACCCTGGAAGCGAACGACGCCTTGAGCGTGGTCCGTCAGCCAGTCGACGATTTTGCCCTTGCCCTCATCACCCCACTGGGTCCCCACGACGACGACGTTACGCCCGGGGTTCACATTCACTGCGCTGGCAGACATGTTGTTTCGTAAGCTGGTTAAAAACGTATTCTACCGATAATCGCGAAAGGTTCCGGATTTTTTCCGTTTCCGCTCAACGGTATGGACGTTATTCTGGGTATTTCAACATGGGCGCGACGAGTGTGTTCGGATTGCCGCGCCCGGCTTTGCGGCACTCAGGAACGGGTTTCGACGACCCAGGCACCGTTGCGCTCGACCAGCACCCGGTCGCACGCGAATTCATCGAGATCGTGTTCGTGGCCCGGCAACGCCTGAATCACGACTTCGCCAGCATCGCGCAATGCGGCAACGCTCGCACGGAGCGCGTCGTCATGCTGCCAGGGTGCCAGAATGGCACTGCTGCGCGCTTCGACCGGCGAAATACGCGCGACTTCGCGCAGATCGAGCGAAAAACCGGTCGCGGCCCGCGCCCGTCCGTAGGCCTGGCCGACGTGGTCGTAACGGCCGCCGCGCGCCACCGCATTCGGCACACCATCGACGTAGGCCGAGAACATCACGCCGCTGTGATAGGCATAGCCGCGCAGGTCGGCCAGATCGATCATGACTTCCGCGCCGTCGACCTGCGCCGCGAGAAACGCGAGATCGTCGAGTGCGCGGGAGATTTCAGGCATGTCCGGCAAGCGCGCACGCGCATCGGCGAGCACCGTCGCGTCGCCGTACAGCGTCGGCAGGACCCGTAAGGCGTCGCGCGTGACGGGCGCGAGGTCCGCCGTCAGTTCCGCGAGGCGCGGCACGTCCTTGCCGGCAAGCGCCTCGTACAGTGTTTCGCCAAGCGCAGCCGCCGCCGGATCCTTGTCGGTCAGGGCCGCCAGCACGCCCGCGTGACAGAGGTCGAGCCGCACCTTCGCGAGCCCGGACAGACGCAGTGCGTCGAGCATCAGTTGCTGGATTTCAAGATCCGCCTCGAGCCCGGCGTGACCATAGATTTCCGCGCCGATCTGGACCTGCTCGCGGGTGGCGTGCAAACCGCGTGGGCGCGTATGCAGCACGTTGCCGGCGTAACAAAGGCGCGTCACACCCTGGCGGTTCAGCAGATGCGCGTCGATCCGCGCGACCTGCGGCGTGATATCGGCCCGCAACCCGAGCGTACGGCCCGACAACTGGTCTACGAGCTTGAACGTGCGCAGGTTCAGATCGCTGCCGCCGCTCGTCAGCAGCGACTCGAGATATTCGAGAAGGGGCGGCATGACCATTTCGTAGCCGTACGCACGGAAACGGTCCAGCAGCCGGCGGCGCAACTCTTCAATCTTGCGGGCCTCCGACGGCAGCACGTCGGCAATATTCTCGGGAAGTAACCAGGTCGACATCGATACAGTCCTACGACGTTGAACACGGCGCCTGGGCGCGCCGAAAAATGACGGTGAATGGCGGATAAAACACGCGCCTCGCAGGAACAAATTGCGCAGCGTGGCGCCGATGGCGGCCAGCAAGCCGCAGCCTGCCCGGGTCGCTCTCGGGTCGAATCAGCTCAACTATCAGGCTGCAATCAGGCTGCAATCAGGTTGCAATCAGCAGCAGAATGAGGCCGAGCACCATCACGATCAGACCGCCGATCCGGATGTGGTGCGGCGGCCGCTCCGCTATTCTACGAAACGTGTCGCGCCAGGCGCTCGGAAAAACGAAGGGGAACATCCCCTCGATGATCAGCATCAGTGCGATCGCGAGCAGTAACGAACCAGCTATATCCATTCGAATGACGGCGCCACGACGCCAGCAGGCGTGCAGCGCTCAGGTAATCAGCGTTTGCGCGGGGTCGCGGCGGCGTCCGGCGGATTGCCGCCAGTCGGACTACGCATGAAGCGGAAGAACTCGCTGCTGGAATCGACCACGATCACGTCGTTCGCCTTGAAGCTGTTCCGGTAGGCCTGCATGCTCTGATAGAACTCGTAAAACTGCGGATCGCGCCCGAACGCTTCGGCTGCAATCGACGCGGCCTTGCCGTCGCCCTCGCCCTTGATCGTCTGCGCTTCCCGGTAGGCGTCCGCGATGAGACCCTCCTGCTGCCGGGCGGCGTCCGCCTTGATCTGATCGGCTTCGGCTGCACCCTGCGCCCGCTCCTGACTCGCCACCTGCTCACGTGCCGCGATCATCCGCTTGAAGACCGAATCGGCCATCGCCGCGGGAAAGTCGACACGCGTCAGCTGGATGGCGATCACATCGACGCCGAGCGCAGCCGTGTTTTTCTGCATGTCCATACGCGCCGCTGTTGCGATGTCCTGCTGCTTCGCGAGCGCATCCGGAAGTGCGAACTTCGCGAAGGCGTCGCCAAGCGCGCTACGCGACAGCGAGGCCAGCCGGTCAGGCAGGTCCTGGGTATCACCCTTCGTTTCCGCGAACAGCTTCAGCGGATCGGCGACACGATAGCGGATGACCGGATTCACCAGCACGTCGATCTTGTCCGACGTCACGTAGCGATCGGCATCCGGTGCATCGAACGACTGGATCCGGGTGTCGACGAGCGTGGCCGTCTGCAATGGAGGCGGCAGCTTGAAATGCAGCCCGGGACCGACCAGGACGGGCGCGGTGTCGCCATGAGCGGACACCACAGCCATATGCCGCTGGTCGACGACATAGAGCATCGACGAAGCCGCAAACAGCACGACCACAATTGCAACAACGAGCGCAACGATTCGATTCATGTTCGCGCTCCTTATTGCAGTTCTTCGTCGCGGCCGCGACTACGGAACGTATCGCGCGAGCGGAACGTATCGCTTGCCGCAGCGGCTTCGCTGGCCGCGCTCGCCACCGGGGCGCCTGACGCGGGCGCGACCGCGGCCGGGCCGCTCGCGGCTTGCGGCGCTGCTGCCGAACCGGTCTGCGCACCGACTGTGGCTGCCTCTGTCCCGCGCTGGCGTGTCTGGTCGATCAGCTTGTCGAGAGACAGGCTCAGCGTGTTGTTGCCGGACTTGCTGTCCACAAAGAGCTTCGTCGTGTTCGAATAGATATGCTGCATTGTGTCCAGATACATGCGTGTACGGATCACCGCGGGCGCCTTCGAGTATTGCTCGTAGACCTGTTTGAAGCGTTCTGCATCGCCCTGGGCCTGTGCAATGACGCGGTCGCTGTACGCCTTCGCATCGTCGATCAAGCGCGCCGCATCGGCCTGCGCACGCGGCAACAGTTCGTTTGCATAGGCCTGCGCGTCGCGCTTCGCGCGCTCGCGATCCTGACGCGCCTTCGCGGCGTCGTCGAATGCCGACTGAACCTGCTCCGGCGGCGTCACGCCCTGGATCGTCACACCGGTCACGGCGAGACCCGTATGGAATTCATCAAGCGAATGCTGGATGGAGTCGTTGAGCTGCTGACGGATTACTTCGCGATCCTGATAGAGGATATCGTCCATACCACGAGCGCCCACGATCTCGCGCACCGCCGCCTGCGCGGCCTGGGTGACCGCGAGGTCGGGATCGACGCTGCGGAACAGATAGTCGGTGGGCTTTCTCACCTGATACTGCACCGCGAAACGCACATCGACGATATCGCCATCGTGCGTGAGCATCGACGCATCCTTCACGTTGGCCATGCGCACGACATTGTTGCGGCCGATTTCCACCGACCGCACCTGCCCAACGTTGACCATATCGTGGGATTCAAACGGATAGGGCAAGCGCCAGTGCACACCCTGCCCCGCGGTATCGCGATACCTGCCGAACTGCGAGACGACGGCGGCCTGGCCTTCCTGAACCACAAACACACCGCTGCCCAGCCAGATTGCGATCAGCACGCCAATCACGATACCGACGCCGATGCGCGCGCCGCGACCGTTGTCCGGACGACGGTCACTGCCGCCCGAGCCTCCGCCCTTGCGGCCGAACACGCGGCTCAGCCGCTGGTTGAATTCACGCCACATTTCGTCGAGATCAGGCGGACCTTCGCCGTCCTTTCCGTTCTGCGGACGCTTCGGCTCGTTCGGACGCTGCCGGTCGCCATTGCCGTCTCCCCGGCCCCAGCGCGGATCGTTCATCGAAAGAATGGCGCGCAGCCGCAGCCAGATACTCCGCTCGTTGTAATCGTTCACCTGTGTTCGTTCACCAGAGTAGACAGCGGGTCAATGCAATTCGGCACGGGTCAGTGCCCGAGTTCTGAGACCTTGCGGTCGTCGGTTGGCACTGCCAGCCGGTCTTCTTCCGGCAATGGACGCCCACCGTTGGAAAGATATTCGGCAGTAGCGATTTCAGCGATGGCAGCGCGCAGCGTGTCTAGCCCCTGCCCTGTGCGCGCGCTCAAAAAGACGCGCGAAATATTACCATACTCATCCCGCTCGACCGCGTCGCCACGGGCCGCCAGCTCAGGAACGGCGTCGATCTTGTTGAAGACCAGCACCTGCCGGATCGAGTCAGCACCAATCTCGTGCAGTACTTCGTTTACCTGGTCGATCTGATCGAGCCGCACGGCGCTCGACGCGTCGACCACGTGCAGCAGCAGGTCAGCGTGAATGGTTTCCTCGAGCGTTGCCCGGAATGCGGCGACCAGCTGGTGAGGCAGTTCGCGAATAAACCCGACCGTATCCGACACCACCACCTGACCAACCTCATCGCCGAGATAGAGGCGGCGCGATGTCGTGTCGAGCGTGGCGAACAGCTGGTCGGCGGCATACGCCTGCGCCTTTGTCAGCGCGTTGAAGAGCGTCGATTTGCCGGCGTTCGTATAGCCGACGAGCGACACCGACATAGTCCGGTTGCGCTCACGCTGGCGACGTTGCGTGCCATGCTGGCGACGCAGCTTCTCGAGCCGCGACTTGAGCGCCTTGATCCGCTCGCCGATCAACCGACGGTCGGTTTCCAACTGCGTTTCACCTGGGCCGCGCAGACCGATACCGCCCTTCTGCCGTTCAAGGTGAGTCCACGCGCGTATGAGCCGCGTAGCGAGGTATTGGAGTTGTGCGAGTTCGACCTGCAGCTTGCCTTCGTGGCTGCGGGCGCGCTGCGCAAAGATATCGAGAATCAGACTGGTGCGGTCGATCACACGCCTGTTAAGCGCCTGCTCCAGATTGCGTTGCTGCGCGGGCGCCAGCGCGTGATTGAAGATGACGATTTCGATGTCGTTCGCCTCACACGCAAGACGCAATTCATCGGCCTTGCCGCTGCCGACGAACATCTTCGCGTCGGGGCTGGAGCGGCGTCCGGTGAGGGTGACTACGGGATTCGCGCCCGCGCTTTGCGCGAGCAGGCTGAGTTCTTCGAGACTGGCTTCGAAATCGATCTTACCGAAGTCGACGCCGACAAGCGCTGCGTTGGTCAAATTGGAGGGTATCAAGATGAAGCGGCCGGGAGTGATCGCCAACGGGCGACGCTACGCCGGCCGCGACGAGGGGTTAGGACTGTTCAGAATCCGGGTGGAAATTCACCGGACGGGCAGGCACGACCGTCGAGATGGCGTGCTTGTAGACCATCTGGGTAACCGTATTCCGGAGCAACACGACGTACTGGTCGAACGATTCGATGTTCCCTTGAAGCTTGATGCCGTTGACCAGATAGATCGAGACCGGCACGTGCTCTTTACGCAGTGCGTTCAAAAACGGGTCTTGTAACAATTGCCCTTTGTTGCTCATAGCAAACTCCGTATTTTTTTGCAGGTTGACTTAATTGACGACGAAGAAAAAGAAATCCGCCGTCAACCGCTACACTATAGCCGATTTTCGTTTTTGCGCGAGCGGCCTGGCCATCCGGCCAAACCCAACACACACGCGGGTTTCAGCCTTTATCCGCGTAAGGGTTCGTCGACGATCTGAACTCTATGCGCAATGGAGTCCCGGTCAGCCCGAAAGTTTCCCTGAAGCGGTTTTCGAGGTAGCGCTTATACGTTTCGGTGATCGCGTCGAGCGCGTTGCCGTGGATCACGATAATCGGCGGGTTTTGTCCCCCCTGGTGCGCGTAACGCAGCTTCGGACGCACCGGCCCGCGACGGCGCGGCTGCTGGAATTCGACGGCGTCGATCAGCGCGCGGGTCAGTTTGGGCGTCGGAAGCTTTGCCATGGCGGCGGCGTAAGCGTCGTCGACGGAGCGCATCAGCGGGCCGATCCCCGTTTTCTCCGCTGCCGAAATGAAATGGAACTTTGCGAAGTCGAGGAATTTTAGCTTGCGCTCCAGATCCGCCTTCGTGCGCTCACGCACATGCGAGTCGAGCCCGTCCCACTTGTTCACCCCGACCACGAGCGCACGCCCCTGCTCGACGACGAAGCCGGCAATGTGAGCATCCTGCTCCGAAATGTCCTGGCGCGCGTCCAGCAGAAGGATCACGACGTTGGCATCTGAAATCGACTGCAGCGTCTTGACCACCGAGAATTTTTCGATCGCCTCGAACACCTTGCCGCGGCGGCGCAGTCCCGCCGTGTCGATCAGCGTGTAGTTCTTGCCCTGCCGCTCGAAGTCGACGTAGATCGAATCGCGCGTCGTCCCGGGCATATCGAATGCAATTACGCGGTCTTCGCCGACCAGCGTATTGATGAGCGTCGACTTTCCGACGTTCGGGCGACCAACGATCGCGATCTTGACGCCGTGCGCGTTCTTGTCCTCGTCCTCTTCTTCCGGCTGACCGGCATACGCGACGCCGAGCGCCTCATTGATCATTTCCGTGACGCCGTCGCCGTGCGCCGCTGAAATGGCGCGCGGGTCGCCCAGACCGAGTTCGTAGAAGTCGGCGGCGACCGCGCTGTACTTCATCCCTTCGGCCTTGTTGACGACGAGGAAGATCGGCCGGCCGGTCTTGCGCAGGTAATCGGCAATCGACTTGTCCTGCGGCGCGAGTCCATTGCGTCCGTCAACGATGAACACCACGACATCGGATTCTTCGACCGCCTGACGGGTCTGCCGCGCCATCTCGTGCAGGATGCCGTCCTTCGCGACCGGCTCGAAACCGCCGGTATCGACAACCAGATAAGGCCGCTCGCCCGTGCGCCCTTCGCCATAGTGACGATCGCGCGTGAGGCCCGGCAAATCGGCGACGAGCGCGTCACGCGAACGCGTGAGACGGTTGAACAGCGTGGATTTCCCCACATTGGGGCGCCCAACGAGGGCAATTACGGGTTTCATCAGATGTTGTTCACGGTGAAACGCAGGGTCGAGACACTCGACGGGCCGCGCGGCGACGCCAGATGGCTGCCTGTCGGCTGCGTTTGACAAAAATTATCACGAAATCGGCCACGCCCGGATGCAATACGGTAAATGCGATGTGGTAACACACATCCCGGCAGACGAAAGGTCGGCTGGCTGGCGCGGCCTGAGCGTCCGCAGATCCAGCGTTGCGGACGGCGCTGACGCCATTGGGTGCGTCGCGTCTCCTGACCGCGCACCACTCTGAATTCGACCGCCGGACCAGCCGGGCCGGCAGCCTGTATCTCTCTTCACCACTTCTATCCTGAGCACGGGGTATTCCTGTGCATCAGAAACACGCGCGGCCGGCGAAGCCGGCCTGCGCGTCGATCGGACTCGAAACTGCGCGAAACCGCGCGAAACTACGCTTCCTGCGGCCCGTCAGCGCGGACGGAAGCCGTACAGGTCGCCGTCGCGCGTCTGCACGACGAGCGTGTCGCCCGCCAGCACGGGGGCAGCCGTAATGCCACTGCCGTCCGTCTTCATCCGTGCGACAAATGCCCCATTGTCGCGCGACAGGAAGTGCACATAGCCCTCGAAATCGCCGACCACTGCTGCATGCCCCAGCAAGAAAGGCACACCGACGTCGCGACTTTTCAGCTGTTCGTTGCGCCACAGCGGACGACCGTTCGTCGCATCGAAAGCCTGCACAATCGACCAATCATCGCCGGCAACGACCACGCTCTCATCCTGAGCAAGACCGCTCGTGCTCGAGAAATTCTTTTCCCACACCGCCCGGCCTGAATTCGCGTCGAAACAGCCAAGCTGTCCCTGGAACGTCACAGCACACGTCTGGGAGCCGACCAGCGTCGGCGCGCCGGTGACGTCGTTGATCCGTTCAACTTCGGTGACGCCCTTCGGATACGACACCGGCGCCTGCCAGTAGTTATCACCCGTCTGCAGGTTGATTGCGGCAAATGAGCCGCCCGGGAAGCCGGCCAGCACCGCCGCATCGCCGGCGAACGTCATGCCGGACGACACACGCAGGTTGAGCGGCATTGCGCGGTTGCGGTACACCCACTTCTGCTCACCCGTCTGCGCGTTGAACGCCGTGATCTGACCGTCGACCGTACGCACGATCACGAGCCCGTTGCCAACGAGCGGCGGCGAAATGATTTCGCCCGGCGCCGTGCCTTTCCACAGCAACTTGCCGTCGGGTCCGAGCACGTAGACACCACCCTTGAGCGCGCCCACGGCAGTCAGGTTGCCGTCGCTGCCAACGCCGGCCGACAGGTCGCTGTCGACCTTCGTGCGCCAGAGGTCTTTGCCCGTCTTGCCATCGATCTTGGCGACCGAGCCGTTCGCGCCAGCCGCGTACACGGCGTCACCGACCGCGACGGGCGAGAACAGATAGCGGCCAGCCTTGCCAACGCTCGCCTTCCACGTCTGCTGCACGTCGAGCACAGGTTTGAACTCGGTGAGCGGCGTCGGCACGCGGCGCTCGTCTTTCGTGGATGAGCAAGCCGCCATCATGAGGACGGTCATCGCACAGGCAACGGGCACAGCGTAACGTTTCAGCAGATTCATCGGTGGACGAAGCATTTATCGAGGATTAATCAAATGGAACCGGTCGATTGCGCAAAGCGCGGGTCAACCGCCCAGCGCGTCCAGCTTGAACTGGATCAACTGACGCATCGACGTATCGTTTTTCGACAGCGTATCGAGCGCGAGCTTGTAGGCTGCGCGTGCATCGTCGCGCTTGCCCTGTGCCGCCAGCAGATCGCCGCGCCCATCCGCAACGACGCCCTTGAAAGCGTCCGACTGCGGTTCCGCGAGCAACGCGAGGCCTGCATCATAGGCCTTTTCATCGAGCAGCAGCGATGCAAGTCGCAACTTCGCGACCTGCTTGAACTCGTCGTCTTTCGCGTGATCGATGACCCACTGCAACTGGATCTTCGCGGCAGGCTCGTCGCCGGCCGCATAGAGCGCCTTCGCGGCAGCCAGCGCCGTCATCTGCGCGTACGCGGTGCCGCTGAACTTGTCTTCCATGTCGCCCGCGACACGGGTGATCTTTGCCTTGTCGCCGGAAGCCACAGCCTGCTGAACCTGGTCATACAGCACGGCGGCTTCAGCCGCCTGACGACGTTGCCAGAAGTTCCAGCCGTTCCAGGCTGCGCCGGCAACGAGCACTACCAGTACGATCCACGTGGTTGCATTGCCCCACTGCGCCCACCATGCCTTTAAACTTTCAATCGATTCTTGTTCGTCGTGGTAACTCATCGCCAGGCGATTCCTTCTTCTTTAATACCTTGTACGTGTGTCGAAATGTGTCGAGCGCACCGCGCGATCAGTCGTCGCCGTCTTCGGCGGATGCAACCATCGCATTGATTAGAAATTCGGTCAAGTCTTCAGCCGGCACGTTCTGTTGCTCGCTCTTACTGCCTTCCGAGCCGACATTGCGCAGCGGTTTCACGCCGACCGTACCGTTCGCGATCTCATCTTCGCCGAGGACCACCGCGAACGCTGCGCCGCTCGAATCGGCCCGCTTCATCTGCGACTTGAAGCTGGCGGTCTGGCCGTCCGGGCTGCAATGCAGGATCACGTCGAGGCCTGTATCGCGCAGACGCTCGGCGATGATGAACGCCTGATCGCGGGCCGCTTCGCCCTGATGCACGACGTACACGTCGCAGCCCTCCTCCTCCGGAACGAGCTTGTCTTCCTTCAGCAGTTCCAGAATGCGCTCGACGCCCATCGCCCAGCCGCATGCCGCCGTCGGCTTGCCGCCGAGCTGTTCGATCAGCGGATCGTAACGACCGCCCGCGGCGACGGTGCCTTGCGCGCCGAGCTTGTCGGTAATCCATTCGAAGACGGTCAGATTGTAGTAATCGAGACCCCGCACGAGACGCGGATTGATTCTGAAAGGAATGTTGTTCGCCTTCAGGATGCGTTGTAGCCCTTCGAAGTGCGCAAGCGAAGCTTCGCCGAGAAAATCGATCAGCTTCGGCGCGTTCTGCGCAACCTCCTGCAGCGCAGGATTCTTTGTATCCAGCACCCGCAGGGGATTCGTATAGAGACGACGCTTCGCGTCTTCGTCGAGCACGTCCATGTGCTTCTCGAGATACGCGATCAGCTCGACACGATGCGCGGCGCGCTCCTCAGCGAGACCGAGCGAGTTGATTTCGAGCTTGATGCCCGTCAAGCCGAGATCGTCCCACAAACGCTGGCACATCAGGATGATTTCCGCGTCCGCATCCGGGCCGGCGAAGCCGAGCGCTTCGACACCGACCTGGTGGAACTGGCGATAACGCCCACGCTGCGGACGCTCGTGACGGAACATCGGGCCGACGTACCACAGCCGCTTCGGACCGTCGTAAAGCATGTTGTGCTCGATCGACGCGCGCACGACCGCAGCCGTGTTTTCCGGACGCAGCGTCAGGTTTTCGCCGTTCAACGCATCGGTGAAGCTGTACATTTCTTTCTCGACGATATCGGTTACCTCACCGATACCGCGCGTGAACAACTGCGTGTGCTCGACGATCGGCGTGCGGATGTTCTGGTATCCATACGAACGAAGCATCGACTTCACGGTCGACTCGAAAAACTCCCACAGCCCGGCATCCTGCGGAAGGATGTCGTTCATGCCCTTCACGCCCGACAATTTTTCGAGCTTTTTCTTCGATTCAGTCATCTGTCTTCGATTGACGATTTAGTTGAGCGCAGTCGCCCGGCCATAGCGGCGCTCGACGTAGTCGCTCACGATTTGCTGGAATTCTTCCGCGATACGCTCGCCACGCAGCGTCTTGACCTTTTCGCCGTCGATGAACACCGGTGCAGCCGGATTCTCGCCCGAGCCCGGCAGGCTGATGCCGATGTTCGCCTGCTTCGATTCGCCAGGACCGTTGACGATGCAACCCATCACCGCGACGTGCATCTTTTCGACACCAGGATACTGATCGCGCCAGACCGGCATCTGCGTGCGCAGATACGTCTGGATCTGCGAAGCGAGTTCCTGGAACAGCGTGCTGGTCGTACGGCCGCAGCCCGGGCACGCGATGACCATCGGCGTGAACGAGCGCAGCCCCATCGTCTGCAGGATTTCCTGGCCGACGATCACTTCACCGGTACGCGACGCACCCGGTTCCGGCGTGAGCGAAATTCGGATCGTGTCGCCGATACCCTGTTGAAGCAGCACCGACAGCGCAGCCGTCGACGCGACGATACCCTTCGAGCCCATGCCTGCTTCGGTCAGGCCGAGGTGCAGCGCGAACTCGCAACGGCGGGCGAGCTCACGATACACGGCGATCAGATCCTGAACACCGCTTACCTTGCACGACAGGATGATCCTGTTACGACCGAGCCCGAGTTCGACCGCGCGCTCCGCCGAGCCGATCGCCGACTGGATCAGCGCCTCGTACATCACGCTCTGCGCTTCCCACGGCTGCGTGCGCGCGGCGTTCTCGTCCATCATCTTCGCGAGCAGATCCTGATCGAGACTGCCCCAGTTGACACCGATCCGCACCGGTTTGTCGTACCTGATCGCGGTTTCGATCATCTGCGCGAACTGCGTGTCGCGTTTCGCGCCATGCCCGACGTTGCCCGGATTGATGCGGTACTTCGACAATGCCTCGGCACACGCGGGATAATCGCGCAGCAACAGGTGACCGTTGTAGTGAAAATCACCGACGAGCGGGACCGACACGCCCATCCGGTCGAGCTGTTCACGCACAGCCGGCACTGCAGCGGCAGCCTCCGGCGTGTTGACCGTGATACGCACGAGTTCGGAGCCAGCCTGCGCGAGTTCCTTGATCTGAATGGCAGTGCCGATCGCATCAGCGGTATCGGTGTTGGTCATCGACTGCACGCGCACTGGCGAGTCTCCGCCGATCGTGACGAGCTGGCCACCCCAGCGCACGTCGACTGCATGCGACGAGCGGCGCGGTGCGTGTCCGCCGAAAACCGGCTCGGACGAAGTGATCTGACTGCTGGATAGGGATTGAGCTTCGGAGTGCATCGAAAAACCCATTTACGCCGCAGGCGTCCTGCACGGAGCACGACGCCAGAATTGAAAAAGCGTCGCGGCTAAACGCCGCGACGCGTACCCTGTCAAGGCAATGCGAAGCGTGCCACATTACCCTTCGCTGATGCATATTTGGCCGGATCGACCGGCTGGCCGTCGAGCGACAGGGAATCGAGTCCGGCCTTGTTGCCAACCGTCACCTTGAACGGCGCTTCGCCAGCAACTTCCTTCGATTCGCCTGCGTGGACGAGGCCGGAGAACACCTCCTTGCCGTCCTTCTGCCGAACGCTGAACCAGCTGTCCTGCGTTACCTTGATGCCGACCGTCGCCTGGCCGCCGACAGTTGCTTCGGTCACTTCCGATGCAGCGGCAGCGGGCGCCTTCTCCTTCGCGGCGACGGCTGGCGCAGACGCTGGCGCCGGTGCCACCGGTACGGCGGCCGTGGGCAACGGAGCCGGCATCGGCGTTTCGGACGCGCCTTGCTCCGCCATCGCCGGCGCTTCGGATGCGGGGGCGTCCTGCCCGGCCACCGCAGCGGACGCTGCGGTCTGATCCTGCGCAACTGCGCCCGACGCGCCAGTCGCACTCCCCGCGCCACCCGCTGCACCATTCGCACCAGCCTTCAACCGCGCAAGCCACGCCGATGAATCGCCTCCGTTTGTGTGCCACATCGTGAGCGCAATTACCGCCACGACAACCGCGGCGACGCCCCACAGCCAGGACCGGGAGCGCGGCGAGCTGTCACCCAGCGACAGCGATACCCGACCACGCGGCAAATCCCTGCCAGACGATGCCGGCATCGAGAGATCCGGCTCCGGCACGCCTTTTACACGCCGCAAGGCCTGGGAAAACGGAGCGGGATCGACACCGAGCATCTTTGCGTAGCTACGCACCACGCCAAGCGCGAACGTCGTATCAGGAAGCTGGCTAACGTCGCCTGCCTCGAGCGCGCGCAGCTTGACCGGCGAAACCTTGAGGCGGGTAGAGACATCTTCGATCGTCCAACCCTTCGATTCGCGCAGCTCGGTCAATTGCGCCCCAACCGCGGCCAGTGAGTCCAGTCCGGGCTGCGCCGCAACCGGCGCCACGGCAGGTGCCGAACGGGCGGCATTCGTCTCTGTGCCATGCGGCTGCGGGTGCTGCGGCTCACTCATCCCAAATCCTTTCGCGTCGATTCTTTTTTACTCTTGCGATCCATGCAGGCCCATGCCTCGTCCAGATTCGCAGACCGTTTATAACAAAATGCGCGGCGTTCTGTGCCGCTTCCGATCGATTTTGCAAACTTTCTTTTCAGTTCGTCATGGCCTGTCGAGGTGACGAGACAGCCCACCACGCTTACACGGCGCGAACCTCGATCACCTTCGCCGCCTTCCCGGTGCGCTCAGCGAGACGGGTGCGGTCCTTGACCGCGCCAGCCAGCTGACCGCAGGCAGCATCGATATCGTCGCCGCGTGTCTTGCGCACCGTGGTGACGACGCCCGCGTCGATCAGCACCTGCGCAAACCGCTTGATCTGCTCCTGCTTCGAGCGCAGAAGCCCGGATTCCGGGAACGGATTAAACGGAATCAGATTGAATTTGCATGGCACGTCGCGCGTAACGGCAAGCAGTTCGCGCGCATGTGCTTCGGTGTCGTTCACACCGTCAAGCATGCAATATTCGAAAGTAATGAAATCTCGCGGCGCGACCTTCAGATAGCGCTGACAGGCCGCCATCAATTCGCGCAGCGGATACTTTTTGTTCAGCGGCACCAGTTCGTCACGCAACGCGTCGTTCGGTGCGTGCAGCGACACCGCAAGCGCCACCGGCAGATCCGCACCGAGGCGGTCCATCATCGGCACGACGCCAGACGTGGACAGCGTGACACGGCGGCGCGACAAACCATACGCGTTGTCGTCGAGCATCAGGCGCATGGCCGGCACGACGGCATCGTAGTTGAGCAACGGCTCGCCCATGCCCATCATCACGACATTCGTGACGACGCGCTCGCCTTTGCCTTCGCCACCCACGGCACGGCCGCCAGCAATGCCGAGCGACGCGCGCAGCGCAAACTCAGCCATGCGCAACTGGCCGATGATTTCGGCGGTCGTGAGGTTGCGGGAGAAACCCTGTTTGCCCGTCGAACAGAAACGGCAGTTGACCGCACACCCGGCCTGCGACGACACGCACAGCGTGCCCCGCGATTCTTCGGGGATGAAGACGGTTTCGACCGCGTTGCCGTTACCGACGTCGATCAGCCACTTGCGTGTTCCGTCTGCGGAGATGTGGTCGCTCGCGATATCGGGCATCGAAATCGTGGCGCGGCCCTTGAGCTTTTCGCGCAGCGACTTCGCGAGATCGGTCATGCCGTCGAAGTCGGCAGCGTTGTACTGGTGAATCCAGCGCTGCAACTGTTTGGCGCGAAACGGCTTTTCGCCGAGACTGTCGCAGTACGCGACGAGCCCCTGGGCGTCGAGATCGAGAAGGTTGACGGTTGGACTGCTCGTCATATCGAATCCTGCCATATCAGTGCGAAACCACGTTCATGCAACAAGCCACATGAACGCCGTGCCGTTCGCGCCCGTTCCTGCTGCTTCTAACGTGCTAACTGGCCGGCCGATCAGCGCGCGTAGACGTTGAGTGCCGGGAAGAAAAATGCGATTTCGACGGTGGCCGTTTCAGCTGCGTCCGAACCGTGGACGGCGTTGGCATCGATGCTGTCGGCGAAGTCGGCGCGAATCGTGCCCTTGTCGGCCTTCTTCGGATCCGTTGCGCCCATCAGGTCCCGGTTCAGCAGAATCGCGTTTTCGCCTTCCAGAACCTGAACCATCACCGGGCCCGAGATCATGAATTCGACGAGGTCCCTGAAGAACGGACGCGCGGCGTGAACGGCGTAGAACTTCTCGGCGTCGGCACGCGACAGGTGAACCATGCGTGCGGCAGCGATCTTGAGGCCAGCGTTTTCGAAACGGCTGTAGATCTGGCCGATCACATTCTTTGCCACTGCGTCCGGCTTGATAATCGACAGGGTGCGTTCGAGCGCCATAAAAACTCCAGAAAATTAAGAGGTTACAGATTCAAATGAATCCGCTATTGTAGCATGTTCCAGTGTATGATTGCGATTGAACCCTTACAGCACTGAAAGCATCTAACGAAGAGCCCGAAACCGCACCTTTGTCCATCTGGCGAGCTATTGAAACTCCGCATTGCCGGGATAATATTAGGTATGCACGGGCCCGTGGCCGGAGCAAAAAGAAACCGGCTGGCGTTGTACAACCACCGCGCATCACTGCGTTTGACGCAAGGAGAAAGCATGAACGATTCCCCCTATAACTTCGGCCGCAGCGGCACGATAGGCACGGTCGAAACCCGTAACCGCGTCCTGCGGAACACCTACTGGCTGCTCGCGCTGTCCATGGTGCCGACGGTGCTCGGCGCATGGGTGGGCGTCGCGACCGGGTTTTCGCTGTTTGCCGCTACCAGTCCCGCGATGAGTCTGCTGGCGTTCTTCGCGATTGCTTTCGGCTTCATGTTCGCGATCGAGCGCACAAAAAACAGCAGCGCCGGCGTGTTCGTGCTACTCGGCTTTACGTTCTTCATGGGCCTGATGCTGTCGCGGCTCCTGAGCTTCATTCTCGGCTTCTCGAATGGGCCGTCGCTGATCATGCTCGCGTTTGGTGGCACTGGTGTGATCTTCGCTGCCATGGCGACGGTTGCCACGGTCAGCAAACGTGACTTCTCCGGCCTCGGAAAATGGCTCTTCATGGGCGTGATCGTGCTGCTGCTGGCTATGGTCGCAAACATGTTCCTGCAACTGCCGGCGCTGATGCTCACCGTTTCGGTCCTCGCGATCGCAATCTTTTCGGCTTACATGCTGTTCGACGTGCAGCGCGTGGTGAACGGCGGTGAGACGAACTACATTTCGGCCACGCTCGCGATCTACCTCGATCTGTATAACGTGTTCACGAATCTACTGGCATTGCTCGGCATTTTCGGCGGCAACCGAAACTAGGAACCGTCGCCGCGGCGCGCAGCTTCGGCGGGGCGCCAGCCCGGCCGAAGCTGGTCCAGACTGGTTCCGGTGAATAATGCAAGGACGCCCATGACAAACGTCATGGGCGTCTTTTTATCTGCGCAATCGGCTGCTTTCTGCCGGACCGGCCGCACAAGCAGGTGTATTGCGAAACTCAAAGACATAACCAGTCAAACCCTACATCCTGCGATGCCACCACCACTTCGGTCGCCGCAACCCCCAGCACGCCGGCCATCGCGGCCTTCGCGAGTTCGGGCAAATTGTTTTGCTGACTCAGATGCGCAGCAACCAGGTGATTCAGTTTCGACCGGTCGAGCGACGCGAGAATTTCAGCCGCCGCATCGTTATTCAGGTGCCCGTGATCGCCGCCGATGCGCGCCTTCAGCGAAGGCGGATAACGGCTAGCCGCCAGCATCTGGACATCGTGGTTGCATTCGAGCATGAGTGCATCGCAGCCGCTCAATACTGAGCTGATATGCGACGTCGACGTTCCGACGTCGGTCAGCACGCCAAGCCGGCTCGCGCCGTCGGAAAACACAAATTGCAGCGGCTCGCGAGCATCGTGCGGGACCGTGTAAGGCAGCACGCTGAGATCGCCGATGGCGACCGCCTCGTCACCCCAGAGCACATGCAGATCGATGCAGGCTTCGTCTGCGCCGACGGCGCGCGCCGTGCCCCAGCTGGTATGCAGCGGAATCGACCACTTTCGGGCCAGCGTCAATGCGCTGCCGATGTGGTCGCCGTGCTCGTGGGTAATCAGGATAGCGTCGAGACTGCTGACACTCAAGCCGAGGCGCGCGAGGCGCCGATCGACCTCTTTCGCCGAGAACCCGCAGTCGAGCAGCACGCGCGTCGTGGTCGTTCCGCTTTGCGCCTCGACCAGCAGCGCGTTGCCCTCGCTGCCGCTTCCCAGACTGGCGAACCTCACGGCTCGCCTAGTTCAGCTCGGCATGCAGCAGCGACACGATGCGCTGCGCGTCCGACGACGTATCCACCTGGCCGTTCGCGTCGAGTACCGCAACCTGGGTCAGCGAGTCACTCTTCGAGCGCACATTCACGAGGAACTCCTGACCCGGTTTCTTCGAGCTGCTACCGCTATAGAACAGCTTGCCGAAGAGACCTTCCCTCTTCAATTCCTGCATCGAATCCGCATAGCGAACGTAATAGATCCCCTTCTCGCGGTCGCGATTGTCGACGGTGAAGTTGGTACGGTCGAGCGCGAGGCCCACGCGCAGCCATGCGCGGTCGAACGACTCAGGCAGATCCAGCGTCGCGGCGCCGTCAGCCGTGTCGATCTTCGCCGGCGCCGTCGCGGAACGTGCCTCAGTCAGGAGCTGCTTTGCCTGGGCGTCGGTCAGGCCGAACTTCTGCATCAGCTTCGCCAGAAACACCGCTTCGAGCGTCGGGTTGCGCGGACGCTCCTCCCAGCGCGAGGACGTCTTTTCCTGCCCCGTCAGCATTTCTTCCATCGCGCTGTGCGTGATCGAGATATCGGTCGTATTGTCCGAGGCGCGCGTGACGAGCGTGCGGAAACGGTCGCGCGTACCAGACGAATAAGCGAAGTCGATCACCTTGCCGATCGTGCGGCGAAACCAGTCGTCCGGGATGTTGGCGCGATTCTCGGCCCAGTCGGTCGACATGATGCCGGTAGCCGGCGCGTTGGTCGCGAGCGAGAAGCCGTTTTCTTCCCAGAACTCCTGCAACTGAGGCCAGAGCTGGTCAGGCGTACGGCCGTCGACTACGAGCCAGCGGCGGTCACCGTCGCGTTCGATGTGCATGCCGAACGGATCCTGCGCGTTAGGCACGCCTTCGGTCGAATTGCCCGCCGGCGTCACCGCCCGCTGCGGCGCGCCGCCGAGCGCAGCGCCGACCGGCGGCGCTGCATAGCGCTCATCCACCTTCGCGGTCGACAGGTCGCTCGGAATCGCCAGCGGCGGTGCGCTGCCGGCACCCTTGTAGTTGACCTTGTCGGACGAAAACCAGTCGTTCAGCGTGTCGCAGCCGGCGAGCGTACTCAGGGCAAGCGCTAGCGCCGCCATGCGGGTTGCGTGGAGGGAGAGTGCAGAACGTTTCATGAAGTCCTTCGTGATGCTGGAACGCGTTGCCTGGTTCAGTGCCGGGAACGTGGGCGATATCGACGTCGGTTAATGGAATGCCGGTGCTGGAGACTGAACGGTTCAGCCCAGCAGACCTGACTCGCGCAGCGCGGCACGCACAACATCGTGGTAACGCGCGTCGAGCGGAGTGAGCGGCAAGCGGATGCCGCCCTGAATACGACCCAGTTGCTGCAGCGCCCACTTCACCGGAATCGGGTTCGATTCGATGAAAAGGTTCTTGTGCAGGGAAAGCAGCTTCAAATGGATTTGACGGGCGGTTTTCGCGTCTGCCGCGAGCGCGGCCTTGCACAGCTCGCTCATTGCGCGCGGCGCCACGTTTGCCGTCACGGAAATGTTGCCATGGCCGCCAAGCAGCATCAGCGCGATCGCCGTGGGATCGTCACCGCTGTAGATGCCGAAATGGGCAGGCGCCGATTTGATCAGGTGCGCGGCGCGATCGATGTTGCCCGTCGCTTCCTTCACGCCCACGATGCCCGGCACCTGGGCGAGGCGCAGGATCGTCTCGTTGGACATGTCGGCGACCGTACGGCCCGGCACGTTGTACAGAATCACCGGCAGATCTACCGTTTCCGCGATCTTCGCAAAGTGACGGTAGATGCCTTCCTGCGTCGGCTTGTTGTAATAGGGTACGACCTGCAGTGTCGCGTCGGCGCCGACTTTCTTCGCCCGCTCGGTCAACTCGATCGCTTCAGTCGTGGAGTTGCCGCCCGAACCGGCGATCACGGGAATACGCCCGGCCGCGTGCTCAACGGCGGTCTTGACCATCAGCACGTGCTCTTCGACCGACAGCGTCGCCGATTCGCCGCTCGTCCCCACGACGACCAGAGCGTTCGTGCCCTCTTCAATGTGCCAGTCGATCAGTTTGCGAAACGCCGGCAGATCGAGGCTGCCGTCTTCGAGCATCGGGGTGACGATCGCGGGAATGCTGCCACGAATCTGAATGCCGTCTTGATTGCCGTTAGTCATGAAACGCCATGAATTTGATCAGTAAACCGCGATTGTAGCGGATTAGCCAGCCAGATCGTAACGCGGCGGGGATAGATCCCCCTCCCCGCCGGCAGACCGGTCAGCTTCGAGAATTGCGCAGATACGCTGGACGTACGCCGGACGAGGCTGCGCGAGAAAACCATCCTGAAATGCGACCACCCGCAGACGGCCACGCACCACGTCGAGCAGTTCCCCTGGCGCCAGCAGAAACGCAGGTCGCGAAGGCTTGCCCACCGTCTCGTTGCCCTGCGCGAAGGTTTCGTAAATCAGCACACCGGAGGGCGCGAGCGCATCCAGCAGACGTGGAAACAATGGACGATGCAGGTAGTTCGTGACCACCACCGCCGCAAATTTCGCGTCGGCAGGAAGCGGCCACGCCCCTTCTTCAATATCGGCAGTGAACGTCGTGATGCCGCGCTCGTCGCGCATCGCGGCGAGCGCATCAGCGTCGCGATCGATCGCCGTCACCGGATGCCCATGCGACGCAAACCAGCGCGCATGGCGCCCCGCTCCCGACGCCACATCCAGCACCGCGCCGCCCTCCGTCACCAGATGCGTCCACCGACGCACCCAGCGCGACGGTTCAGCAAGCGTCGAATGCGACGACGGCACATTGGAAGAAGCGTGATCGCCCATACGCACCTCGCCGAAACCGCCTCAGCTGTACGACAGGCCCATCGCCTCGCGCACATCGCGCATCGCTTCCGACGCGAAACGGCGCGCCTTGTCGCAGCCATCGGCGACGATCGCGCGCAGGAGCGACGGATCGTCCATGTACTTCTGTGCGCGCTCGAGCATCGGCTGCTGTTCGCGCAAGATGCCTTCGATGACAGGTTGCTTGCATTCGAGGCAGCCAATGCCGGCCGAGCGGCAGCCCTTCTGCACCCACTCGTGAGTCGTTTCGTCGGTATAGACCTGGTGCAGTTGCCAGACCGGGCACTTGTCCGGATCGCCCGGATCGGTGCGGCGCACACGGGCCGGATCGGTCGGCATCGTGCGGACTTTCTTCGTGATCGTCTCGGCGTCTTCACGCAGGCCGATCGTGTTGCCGTACGACTTCGACATCTTCTGCCCGTCGAGGCCCGGCATCCGCGACGCTTCGGTCAGCAGCACCTGCGGTTCGACGAGAATGATCTTGCGCGCGCCTTCCAGATAGCCGAACAGCCGCTCGCGATCATTCATCGACAGGCTTTGCGATTCCTGCAGCATCGCGCGCGCCTGTTCGAGGGCTTCGTCGTCGCCTTCCTGCTGGTAGGCATTACGCAGTTCGTGGTACAGCTTCGAGCGTTTGCCGCCGAGTTTCTTCGCGGCTTCGAGCGCCTTCTCCTCGAAGCCCGGCTCGCGGCCGTACAGGTAATTGAAGCGGCGTGCGATTTCGCGCGTCATTTCGACGTGCGGAACCTGGTCTTCGCCGACCGGCACGAGCGACGCGCGATACAGCAGGATGTCCGCCGCCATCAGGACGGGATAGCCGAGAAAACCGTAGGTCGACAGATCCTTGTCCTTCAGCTTTTCCATCTGCTCCTTGTAGGTCGGCACACGTTCGAGCCAGCCAAGCGGGGTGCTCATGCCAAGCAGCAGCGAGAGTTCCGCATGCTCGGGCACGCGGCTCTGGATGAAGAGCGTCGCCTGCGCCGGATCGATACCCGAAGCGAGCCAGTCGATCAGCACTTCCCAGACGTTCTTTTCGATCACATCGGGCGTTTCGTAGTGCGTCGTCAGCGCGTGCCAGTCGACGACGCAAAAGAAGCACGGGTATTCGGACTGCAGCCGCACCCAGTTTTTCAGCACGCCGTGATAGTGGCCGAGGTGCAGCGACCCGGTGGGCCGCATGCCGGAGAAGATACGGTCTGGGAACATGGTTGTATTAGAGAAGCGAAACGAGAGGAGTCAGGATAGCCGTCACGACGTCGTAACCGAGATTGACGAGCGGGCGCAGCCAGTACTTCGTCAGCGTGCCGGTCATCACAAGCGCCATCACGATGAAAAAGCCGTACGGTTCGATGCGCGACAGCGCGATCGACTGGCGCGCCGGCAGCAACGCGGTGAGCACACGGCCACCATCGAGCGGCGGCAGCGGAAACAGGTTGAGCACGCCCAGTACGAGATTGATGCCGACACCGGCTGCGGCCATTCGCGTGAAAAACGGTTCGTCGACGTTCATGGCGGTAAGCGCCACGCTCAATACACCCCACACAAGCGCCTGAACGAAATTGCAGACAGGCCCGGCTAGCGCGACCCACAGGCTGCCCCAGCGCGGGTTGCGCAGGTTGCCAAAGGCGACGGGAACCGGCTTCGCATAGCCGAACATGAACGCCCCGCTCGTCGCGAAGTACAGCAGCAACGGGATGGCGATGGTGCCGAGCGGATCGATATGCCGCATCGGATTGAACGAAACGCGACCGAGCACGTAGGCCGTGTTGTCGCCCAGAAGGCGCGCGACATAGCCGTGTGCGGCCTCATGCAGCGTGATGGCGAAAATCACCGGCAACGCGTATACGACAATGGTCTGTATCAAGGAAGAATCCATAACTCGCTATTGTATCAATGCGGGGAGCCGCGACCGACGGCTTTCTATGCCGGCTGTTCGAGCCCGAAGGGTTCAAGGCTGCCGCGTCCGGGACGTACGAGCACGGGTTCATGGCCGGTCAGGTCGATCACCGTCGACGGTTCGCACGGGCACGCGCCTCCATCGATCACGAGTTCGATCTGCTTTTCGAGACGTACCCGGATTTCCTCCGGGTCGTTCAGCGGCCGGGTTTCACCCGGCATGATCAACGTCGAACCGAGCAGCGGCTCGCCGAGTTCCTCGAGAATCGCGAGTGTAATCGCGTGGTCCGGCACGCGCAGACCGATCGTCTTGCGCGCCGGATGGGAGAGCCGCCGCGGCACTTCTTTCGTCGCCTGCAGCACGAAAACATAGGGGCCCGGCGTCACCGACCTGATGAGCCGGTACTGCCGGTTGTCGACCATGGCGAAGTTGGACAGCTCCGACAGATCGCGCACGAGCAGCGACAGCAGTTGTTTTTCATCGAGGCCGCGAATCCGGCGAAGACGTTCGACCGCGTCCTTGTCGTCCAGCTGACACGCGAGCGCGTAGCTCGAATCGGTGGGCAGCGCGACGATTCCGCCGTCCTTGATGATCTGCACCGCCTGCTTGATGAGACGCGGCTGCGGATTATCGGGATGGAGCCGAAAGAATTGGGACATGTCGGGTGAGCAAGGTATCGGATTATCGGGCACGACAAACACGGTCAGCGACAGCTCACGCGGCCCGCGGCCGCGGCGGGTCACAGCCAACGTTCCCAGACGGGCTTGAGATCGGACGGAAGGGGTGGCAGGCTGCCGAGTTCGGTACGCCCTTCCCCGGCCGCATGAAAATCCGACCCGCGCGAGGCCTCAAAACCGAAACGGCGCGCCACGTCCGCGTATTCGCGATACTGGTCCGGCGTGTGGCTGCCGGTGACGACTTCGATCGCCTTGCCTCCAAGGTCGATAAACTCGCCAAAGAACGCGTCGAACTCAACCGGCGTGTAGTTGTACCTGCCAGGATGCGCGACGATCGCCTCGCCACCGGCAATCTGGATCCACCTGAGCGCATCCGACAGCTTCGACCAGCGATGCGGTACGTAACCCGGCTTGCCGTCACCGAGGTAGCGGTTGAAGACATCCTGCGTCGATTCCGCGTAGCCGCTTTCCACCATGTAGCGCGCGAAATGGGTACGGGAGATCATGTCGGGATTGGAGACGTAACGCAACGCGCCGGCGTAGGCGTCCGGAATACCGAGCTTCCCGAGTTGCTCGCCGATGGCTTCAGCGCGCGCCGCCCGGCCGTCGCGCGTGCGCGCAAGCCCCTCGATAAGCGTCGTGCATTCCGGATCGATATGCAGACCGACGATGTGCACCGTGCGCGATGCCCATGTCACGGAGATTTCGACGCCGCACAGATAGCCCATGCCGAGTTCCTGCGCCGCGGCCCGGGCCTCGGCCTGCCCACCCACCTCGTCGTGATCCGTCAACGACCACAACGTCACGCCGCCAGCGTGCGCGCGGCGCGCGACCACGGCGGGCGCAAACTGGCCGTCGGAGACGGTGGAATGGCAGTGTAGATCGGCGTTCATCATTGACTTGAAAGGGTTCTGCGATCATTTTACTGCAACGCTGTAGTTCGACGCACCGATCCATCGCCGTTAGCGCCGATGCGCAAAAAAATTATGCGCAAAATGCCTCGATCAGCGCGGCGACCTGCGCTGGCTGGTCGTGATGCACCATATGGCCCGCATCATCGACGATCTCTTCGTGCCAGTCCGGAAACGCCTGAAAGCGGGCCTTGAATTCCCCAAGCGGGATGTCGCCGGCAATCTGCGCGAGCGTCGGGGACGCCGCGGCTTCAACGTGGAGCACCTTCGCCGTCACCTTGCGCCAGACGGCCATCACTTCGTCCAGCCTGTACAGCATCGGACCGCGCATCTTGTGAGCCGGATCAGCGAGAAGCACGAAGCGGCCATCGTCGTCCTGCTTCGACCAGTGCTGCGCGAGGAAGCCGGCGCGCTGGGGGGCGAGCCGTTCGTTGTTGCGGATCAGGCGGGCCGCGACGTCATCGAGCGACGCGTAGTGCTTCAGCGTCGGCGGATTCTTGATTTCGTCCAGCCAGCTACGCAGTCGCCGCGGCGATTGTTCGGCGCGCGAAGGCGCGAGACCAAAACCTTCCAGGTCGACGACCCGTCGCACACGCTCCGGCCGCACACCCGCATAAAGACAGACAACGTTCGCTCCCATGCTGTGCCCCACCAGATTGACTTCCCCGGACGGCGCGTAATGGTCGAGCAACGCGTCGAGGTCAGACAGATAGTCATGGAACACGTAGTGGCCACCCCCCTGCTGCGCGACTGGCCAGTCGGACAGGCCAAAGCCCCGGGCATCCGGCGCAATGACCTGCCAGTCGCCGCTGAGCGCGTCGACTACGAACTGGAACGACGCCGCCACATCCATCCAGCCATGCAACATGAAGAGCGTTGGCGCGTCCGGGTTTCCCCAACGCCGTACGTGGAGACGCACGCCGCGCACAGATACGAAGTCGGACTGCGAGGTTTTCATGAGCGCGACCCAAAAAAAGAATGATCGTTCGATTATAACGGGACAGGACGATGACCGCGCGACACCATGTGGAGTGGTCGCACCATTGGGTTCCGGGATCCGTGCCGCTTCAATTCACAACGAACAGGATCGCGTACAACTGACGCCCGTATGAACCCGCGCCGGTTTCGAGGGGGCGGAGATTTCCGGCGGTTCACTGTCAGCGGATGAGGTCCACCTGACCAGAAGGCGCCGTCAATCCGGTTTCGGCAAGGTCCCCGCTTCGAGTCCGGCCAGCGCGGCCAGCTCGGCTTCATCAAACCCGGCGTCGCGTCGCGCTTCGAAATTGAATGGACCACGCAGCTTTGGTGCGTGGTACTGGTCGGCGAGACGCGTGTAAGTCAGGTGAGGATCGAGCGCCTGCTGACTGCAGAGATACCGGAACCAGTGGTTGCCGATCAGCACATGGCCGATCTCATCGCGCAGGATGACGTCGAGAATCGCCGCCGACGCGTGGTCGCCCGCCTGCTTCAGCCGCGCCCGGATCGGCGGTGACGCGTCGAGTCCACGCGCCTCGAGCGTCCTTGGCACGAGCGCCATTCGTGCGAGAACGTCGCCCCGCGTTCGATCGCACATGTCCCACAAGCCATCGTGCGCGGGAAAATCGCCGTAGGCGTGGCCGAGTTCCGCCAGCCGCGCGCTGAGCAGCGAAAAATGATGGGCCTCCTCCGCCGCGACTTTCAGCCAGTCCGAATAGAACGCGGCAGGCATGCCGGCAAAGCGCCAGACCGCGTCGAGCGCGAGATTGATGGCGTTGAATTCAATGTGGGCCAGCGCGTGCAACAGCACGGCTCGCCCTTCGTCCGACTGCATGCTGCGACGCCCCAGCCGTTTCGGTTCCACCAGTTCGGGCTGCACGGGGCGGCCCGGCAGGTCCGCCGGCTCATCGATCGAGCGTTCCGGCACGCACTGCAGATCGCCGTCGCGTACCCGCACGTATAGCGCCCGCGCCGCGTCGGCCTTGAGCGACGGGACGCGCTCACGCAGGACAGCGAGCGCCTCGGAGCGGGCGCAGACATCGATGGACGAAACAGTCGGCGAAGAGGAGACGGCAGGATTCATGACAACAAAGCGCGAAATATCCGGGAAACAAGCGGCAAGGAAACGGCAAAACGTCGGACGGGAATATGGCGAGCCAAAACGCTCCCCGTGCGCAACCGTTTACAATACGCGATTCGACCACGCAGCGCGCCTCGCGCACTGCAGCTGCGCTTTCCTTCGACGGCGCGGCGCTACCCGACACAGAGGAGACACTGTGGCAATTTACAAGCTTGGCGATGCAGCCCCGACCATCCACGAAAGCGTGTTCGTCGCGGACACAGCGACCATCATCGGTAAAGTCGAAGTCGCGGAGAACGCGAGCGTCTGGTTCGGTGCCGCGATCCGCGGCGACAACGAACCGATTTCGATCGGCGCGGGCAGCAATATCCAGGAAGGCGCGGTTCTCCACACCGACCCCGGTTACCCGATGACGATCGAAGCCAACGTCACGATCGGCCACCAGGCCATGATCCACGGCTGCACGATCAAGGAGGGCGCACTGATCGGGATTCAGGCAGTGGTCTTGAATGGAGCGGTAATCGGCCGCAACTGTCTGGTTGGCGCCGGAGCCGTGGTTACCGAAGGCAAGGTGTTTCCGGACAATTCACTGATTCTGGGCGCGCCTGCGAAAGTCGTCCGCGAACTGACGGAAGCGGACATTGCAGGCATGCAGCGCGGCACGGCGAGTTACGTCGAGCGCCGCGAATATTTCAAGGCGCAGTTGGTGCGCATCGGCTAGGAGCCGCTGCGCACGGCGCGCTGGCGCAGCATTGAGCTTGCGCCATTCGACCGAGGAAAAGTTGTGAACGACCAGTTGCAAAAATTCATGTTCAGCGCAGCGCCGGTGCGCGGCGAAATCGTTTCACTGCGCAATACGTGGCAGGAAGTGCTGACACGTCGCGATTACCCGGCGCCAGTGCGCAACGTGCTCGGCGAGATGATGGCTGCTTGCGCGCTGCTGTCGGCGAACCTGAAGTTCGACGGCACCCTCATCATGCAGATTTTCGGTGACGGCCCGGTCAAGATGCTGGTCGTGCAGTGCAGCTCGGACCTGTCGATGCGGGCCACGGCGAAGTTCTCAGGCGATGTCGCAAGCACGATCGGCGAGGACACCACGCTCGTCGAACTGCTCAACGCAGGCGGCAACGGCCGCTGCGTGATCACGCTCGATCCGCGCGAAAAGCAGCCCGGCCAGCAGCCGTACCAGGGCATCGTGCCGCTGAATGGCGTGGACGGTCCGCTGAAATCGATGGCCGAAGTGCTCGAGCATTACATGCACCACTCCGAGCAGCTCGACACCCGCCTGTGGCTCGCCGCGAATTCGGAGCGCGCGGTCGGCATGCTGCTGCAAAAACTGCCTGGTGACGGCGGAATCGTGCCGCATCCGGGCGAGCTCGACACGGACACGTGGGAACGGGTGTGCACGCTCGGCGGCACGCTTTCCCAGGACGAATTGCTGAAGGAAGAACCGGAAACGGTGTTCCGGCGTCTCTTCTGGCAGGAGAACGTACAGCACTTCACGCCGACACCCGCACGCTTCGAATGCAGCTGCTCGCGCGGCAAGGTTGGCGCGATGCTGAAGATGCTCGGCCGGGAGGAAGTCGACAGCGTGGTCGAGGAACGTGGGCACGTAGAGATTCACTGCGAGTTCTGCAATCAGCGGTACGAATTCGACCCCGTCGATGTGGCGCAACTTTTTGTCGCCAGCGGGCTCTCAGAAGGAGTCATGCCGGCGGCCGAGCAACGGCACTGACACGCGCCCCGTGTGACACATGCTTGCGACGGCGCCGCCGCCCGCTTCGAGCAGGACTGACGGCGCAACGTCTCTGATCATTGGCGACGCCCTTGCACCCAGACGGCCCCAGGCGTCCTGCCGATGGAGGTTGAAATGAGCACTCCGCTGCGTCGTCTCCTGCGTTCCATCACGGCGCTCTCGATCATCACCGGAAGTGCCGCGCTGACCGGCTGCGTGATGGACCCGCCCGGCCCTGCACCGATCTACAGTCGTCTGCCCGCCGATCAATCCGGTGTGCCGAACGACGTCCGGCCGCTGACGCCGGAAGAACGCCGGCGTTACGACGCAATCGACAGGCAGGTGCTCACGGAACAGAACCAGGCCATGGCCGCCGAAGCCGCTGCACAAGCCTGGTCGCGTTATTACGCGCCGCCCGTCGCCGTATATGGCGGCTACTACAGCGGCGGATGGGGACCCGGCTGGAGCACTGGAATCGGCTACGGCTACGCTCCGGGATGGGGTTACGGCTGGTAGTCAGGCCCACGCCTGTCCAGCGGGCCGTCAAAAGCAAAATGGCGCGGTTTTCACCGCGCCATTTTTGTTTCTCGCCGGCAAGGCGAAAGGACGCTTCCTGCGCTACACGCGCATCAGCCCGCGCCCTTTTCTTTTGGATTCTTCTTCGCGTGCTTCCTGTCCGGCTTCGCCCGTGACTCAGGATTCGGAACCACACGCACCGGTGCGGCCGACACCTCGCCACGCGTCGACGTCGTGGCCGCCGGCGTATTCGAGGTCGGCAATGGCGCGTTAGGCGACACGAACTGAACGAACACTTCGCCGTCCTTCACCATGCCCATCTCGTAGCGCGCACGCTCTTCGACTGCGGCCGTGCCATTCTGCAGATCCTGCACTTCGCCTTCGATACGCTCGTTACGCAGCTTCGCGTCCGCGTTCTTCTTTTGCTGATCGGCGAGTTCCTGCTGCAATTCATGCACGCGCAACCAGCCGCCGTGCCCCCACCAGAGCGGGTACTGGATCAGCGCCAGCAGGACAATCAAAACGACAGTGACAAGCCGCATGAAGAGTGCACAAATAATACGCACCGCCCTGCGCTATACGCAGGGCGGCGGGCTGATTCAGAAATGAAGGGTGACCGCTTCAAAGGCCAATACGCGCTCAGTGCACAATCGACGCGCGATCAGCGCAGATTGTAGAACGCCGACTTGCCCGGGTAGCTCGCGATATCGCCGAGATCTTCTTCGATACGCAGCAGCTGGTTGTACTTGGAGATACGGTCGCTGCGCGACAGCGAGCCCGTCTTGATCTGGCCGGCGTTCAAGCCGACCGCGATATCGGCGATCGTCGAATCTTCGGTTTCGCCCGAACGGTGCGAGATCACAGCCGTGTAACCTGCGCGCTTCGCCATTTCGATCGCTGCGAAGGTTTCCGTCAGCGTGCCGATCTGGTTGATCTTGATCAGGATCGAGTTTGCAATACCCTTATCGATGCCTTCCTTCAGGATGCGCGTGTTCGTCACGAACAGGTCGTCGCCGACCAGCTGGATCTTCTTGCCGAGCTTGTCGGTCAGGAGCTTCCAGCCTTCCCAGTCGCTTTCGTGCATGCCGTCTTCGATCGACACGATCGGGAACTTGTCCGCGAGCGTGGCGAGGTAGTCGGTGAATTCCGCCGACGACAGTTGCAGACCTTCGCCTGCCAGCTGGTACTTGCCGTCGTGATAGAACTCGCTCGCGGCGCAGTCCAGTGCGAGCAGCACGTCTTCGCCCGCGCGATAGCCGGCTTTTTCGATCGCCTGCAGGATGGTGGACAGGCATTCGTCGTTGCTGCCGAAGTTCGGCGCGAAACCGCCCTCGTCACCCACGGCCGTGCTCATGCCACGGTCGGAGAGAATCTTCTTCAGTGCGTGGAACACTTCCGCGCCGCAACGCAGGGCTTCGCGGAACGTCGGCTGGCTGACCGGAACGATCATGAATTCCTGGATGTCCAGGCTGTTGTTCGCGTGCGCGCCACCGTTGACGATGTTCATCATCGGCACCGGCAGTTGCATGGCGCCGGAGCCACCGAAGTAGCGGTACAGGGGCAGGCCGGCTTCTTCGGCAGCCGCCTTCGCGACGGCCATCGAAACAGCCAGCATGGCGTTCGCGCCAAGGCGCGACTTGTTGTCGGTGCCGTCGAGTTCCAGCAGCGTCTTGTCGAGGAAGGCTTGCTCGGAAGCGTCGAGGCCCATGATGGCTTCGGAGATTTCAGTGTTGATGTGCTCAACCGCCTTCAACACACCCTTGCCGCCGTAACGGCCGGTTTCGCCGTCGCGCAGCTCGATGGCTTCGCGCGAACCCGTCGATGCCCCCGACGGCACTGCTGCGCGGCCCATCGTGCCCGATTCCAGCAGCACATCGCATTCGACAGTGGGGTTGCCTCGCGAATCGAGAATCTCGCGACCGATGATATCTACGATAGCACTCATGGTTTCCTCAAGAAATGACGTTGGATTCTTACGGTGAAACTGCGTCCGGCACGCGGAAAAGCCGCTCGCGCCCGCACGCTTTCTACGACTATCGGGTTCGCCCCGGATTCATTCGCACGGCGCCGGCTGACACGGTGCGAACGCCTGCATCAGTTGAAATCGCTTTCGAGGAACGGCGCGCGCTTGACGGCCTGATCGAGCGTCAAGAGCGTCTCGAGCAGATCGGCCATGCGATGCAGCGGCACGGCGTTCGGACCGTCCGACTTCGCCTGCGCCGGATTCGGGTGCGTTTCCATGAAGAGACCGGCGACGCCCGTCGCAACCGCAGCGCGTGCGAGCACCGGCACGAATTCGCGCTGACCGCCCGAGCTCGTGCCCTGCCCGCCTGGCAACTGCACCGAGTGGGTGGCGTCGAACACGACCGGCGCGCCGGTTTCGCGCATGATCGCGAGCGAGCGCATGTCCGAAACCAGGTTGTTATAACCAAACGACACGCCGCGTTCGCAGGCCATGAAACGGTCTTCCGACAGGCCGGCTTCACGTGCCGCGTCGCGGGCCTTGTCGATCACGTTCTTCATGTCGTGCGGCGCGAGAAACTGGCCCTTCTTGATGTTGACCGGCTTGCCCGAGCGCGCGCACGCGTGGATGAAATCGGTCTGACGGCACAGGAACGCCGGCGTCTGCAGCACGTCCACGACCGATGCCACCGCCTCGATTTCATGCTCGCTATGAACGTCGGTGAGCACCGGCAAACCGAGCTGCTTCTTCACTTCGGACAGGATGCGCAGACCTTCGTCCATACCCAGACCGCGAAACGACTTGCCGCTGCTGCGATTGGCCTTGTCGTACGAGGATTTGTAGATGAACGGAATCTTCAGCTTCGCGCAGATTTCCTTGAGCTTGCCGGCCGTGTCGATCGTCATCTGTTCGGATTCGACGACACAGGTGCCCGCGATCAGGAAAAACGGCTTATCAAGGCCGACTTCGAAATCGCCCAGTTTCATGCTTTCTCCTCGACGCGCGACGCCTGAAGATGGTGAGCGAGCGCTGCCTCGACAAACGACTTGAAGAGCGGATGACCATCACGCGGCGTGGACGTGAACTCCGGGTGGAACTGAACGCCGACGAACCACGGGTGCATGTCGCGCGGCAGCTCCATCATTTCCGGCAGATCTTCGCTCGGAGTATGGGCGCTGATGATAAGGCCGCCGGCCTCGAGCTGGGGTACGAAGCGGTTATTGACTTCATAACGGTGGCGATGACGTTCGTTCACGTCCTTGCCATAGATCTCCGCGGCCATCGTGCCGGGCTTGATCGGACAGCGTTGTGAGCCGAGACGCATCGTGCCGCCGAGATCCGACTCTTCGTCGCGCTTCTCGACGCGGCCTTCGCGGTCGTACCATTCGGTGATCAGTGCGACCACACGGTTCTCGGTCGTCGGATCGAACTCCGTGCTGTTGGCGTTTTTCAGACCGACGACGTCGCGCGCGAATTCGATGACTGCCAGTTGCATACCGAGGCAGATGCCGAGGTACGGCACCTTCGCTTCACGCGCATAGCGGATCGCCGCAATCTTGCCTTCGGTGCCGCGACGACCGAAGCCGCCAGGCACCAGCACGGCGTCGAGGTGCTTCAGACTTTCGACGCCCTGCGTTTCGACCTCTTCCGAGTCGATGTATTCGATGTTGACCTTCGTCGACGTGTGGATCGACGCATGGCGCAGCGCCTCGATCAGCGACTTGTACGACTCGGTCAGCTCGACATACTTGCCGACCATGCCGATCGTGACTTCGTTCTTCGGGTGCTCGAGCTTCTCGACCAGATCCGACCACATCGACAGATTGGCCGGCTTCGGCGTGAGCTTAAGCTCGTTGCAGACGATCTCGTCCATACCCTGGTCGTGAAGCATCTGCGGAATCTTGTAGATGCTGTCCGCGTCCCACACCGAAATCACTGCATCTTCCGGCACGTTCGAGAACATCGAGATCTTCGCGCGCTCGTCGTCGGGAATCGGGCGGTCGGCACGGCACAACAGCACGTGCGGCGAGATGCCGATTTCACGCAGCTTCTGCACGCTATGCTGCGTGGGCTTGGTTTTCAGTTCACCCGCGGTAGCCACCCAGGGCACCAGCGTCAGGTGCACGAAGCACGAACTGTTGCGGCCCATGCGCAGGCTCATCTGGCGCGCGGCTTCGAGGAACGGCAGCGATTCGATGTCGCCGACCGTGCCGCCCACTTCAACGATTGCGACGTCCGGCTCACCGCACGTCGCGGAAGCCGCGCCGCGTTCGATGAACGCCTGGATCTCGTTCGTGATGTGCGGGATGACCTGCACCGTTTTGCCCAGATAGTCGCCGCGGCGCTCCTTGCGGATCACCGATTCGTAAATCTGGCCGGTAGTGAAGTTGTTGGCCTTGCGCATCTTCGTGCTGATGAAGCGCTCATAGTGGCCAAGATCGAGGTCGGTCTCCGCTCCGTCTTCCGTCACGAACACTTCGCCGTGCTGAAACGGGCTCATCGTGCCGGGGTCGACGTTGATGTAAGGATCGAGCTTGAGGAGGGTGACTTTGAGGCCGCGCGATTCGAGAATCGCGGCGAGGGAAGCGGCGGCAATACCCTTGCCGAGGGAAGAAACTACGCCGCCGGTGACGAAAACATATTTGGTCATCGCTGGATGCTCGCGGGAAAAACGGATTATACCGTAAAGCAGGGCCTCAACCCAGCAATATGCCAGCAAGATGCGCCGCTTCGACGTCGATCCCGCACCGTTTTCCAGGCCAGCAGCGACGCGCCACCGTCCACGCCCGGATCATCCTCGACCGATGCGAATTTCGTCGTGCGGGGCTGTCGGAACTCAGCCCCGGCGCTCCAGCTCCCGCAGCATGCGCTGCACGGCGCGCGCGGTTTCGAGCGGCTTTTCCATCGGATACAGGTGACTGCCCTCGAGCCACTCGAGGTGCCCTCCGGCGGCCCGGCGCGTGGCGTCGAGACCGGCCTGGCGGATCTCCTTCGACTGCGTGCCCGCGATGAAACCGACCGGCACCGGCGCACCGCGCGCAAGACGCGCGCCGAGCGTGTGCGGCAAGGTCTTGTAGATCAGATATTCGATGCGGCGATCGAACGCCAGCGAGCGGCCGCCGTCGGGCGAGGTCTGCGGAATGCCGAAGTCGATATAGTCGGACAGCACGCGTTCGTCCCAGCGCGCGAACGCTGGCTTCGAGTGAAAATGGCGCCACGCTTCGTCACGGCTTGCCCAGTGCGTGCGCCGCGTGCGCGTTGCGGCAGCCGGCGACAGGCGCTCGTCGAGCCCGGTCCACTGCGACACGCGCAGCATGCTGCTGCGCCAGCCCGCGATGACGGGCGAATCGAGCATCACCACGCCCCTCACCCACTGCGGCTTCTTCAGCGCGGCCATCAGCGACAGATAGCCGCCTAGCGAATGGCCCACGAGCCACACCGGCTGCTCGTACCGGCTGCCGATATCGGCGAGCAGTTCCTCGACGAGATGCGGCCAGTCGCGCGTAACCGGAAAGCGTGCGTCGTGCCCCAGGCGCTCGACGAAGCGCAGTTCGTAGTCGTCCGCGAGTTCGGCGAAGATGGTCCGGTAGGTCGACGCAGGAAAACCGTTCGCGTGCGAGAAGTGGATGATGTTTTTCAAGCGCCGTCATCTCCTTTTTTGGTTGTGGTGACCGCGTTTAATCCGCCGCCTTGCCTGCTCCTCACGACCGGGACGGGAAAGCACTCCGCCGGTCACATGTCCATCCAGTAGCGCCGGTGCGTGTCGCGATACCGCTCTATCGATAGCGCTGTGCCAGTCGCCTCGATCCGGGCTGCGCCGTCGTCGTCGCTGCGCGACAACTCGATATGACGCGCGAGATACCGCGCATACACGCCCGGGTTCGGGTGATGAAAACGGTTGCGATAGCCTACCTGAAATATCGCGACAAGCGGGTCGACAGAGTCGAGGAACGGCTCGGTAGACGATGTCTTGCTGCCGTGGTGCGCTACGAGCAACACCTGGGCGCGCAACTCGCCCGGGTCGCGGGTAAGCAGAATGCGCTCGACGGGCGCCTCCATGTCGGCGGCAAGCAATGCGGACTCGCGAGGTTGAACCATAGCCGCCGACCCGCCTGACATGCCCTGCCCCGTGCCCGGCGCATCGCCCGCCGTGCTCACGCGCAACACGCAACAATGATCGTTGGGCTTGCCCTGCAACGGCCCCGCATCGGGCCACAGAACCGTGAAGTCAACGCCGTCCCAATGCCAGCGCTGGCCGGCCGCACACGGCACCGTGCTGACGCCTGCGCCTCGTGCGCTCGCCAACAAGGGATGCGACGGCTCGAGTGCGGCGAGCAACTGACGCACCTCGATCCCCGCGAGCACGGCTGGCGCACCGCCTGCATGATCCGAATCCGCATGACTGATCACCAGCGCATCCAGACGTTTCACGCCGTTCGCGTACAGATAGGGCACAACGATGCGCTCGCCCGCATGGGTCGACTCCGGACCTGGGCCCGCATCGAACAGCAATGAATGATGCGCGGTCTCGATGAGGATCGACGAACCCTGACCAATGTCGAGTGCGGTCAGGCGGAAGGTGCCGGGAGCGGGCGCAGTCAGTGGCGGCACCAGCAGCGGCAGCCAGGTCAACGGCGCCGCCCAGCGCAGCGGCCAGCCCCGGGGCGCCAGGCACCACGCGACGCCGACAGCCGCCACGGCCAGCGCCCAGCCGTCCGGCTGCGGCAGGCGCCAGAGCATCCATGCGGGACCCGATAGCGCTTGCAGTCCGGCTACCAGAACATCGAGCAGCGCATGGGCCGCGCGAAACGCAACGCCATCGAGCGGCGCAGGCAGCGCGACGCTCGCGAGCACCATCGGCGTCACAAAGAGGCTCACCCACGGAATCGCGAACGCGTTTGCCAGCGGGCCAACCAGCGGAATCTGCGCGAACCAGTAAACGGTCAGCGGCGCGAGAGCGAGCGTGACCGCAAACTGCACATGCGCGCTACTGCGCATCCGCCCGCTCAGCGCCCGCAACCGCCGACGCAAGGCAGCCTGAATCCGGGCGAAGCGCGACGCTTCAGCGTCACCAGCATGTCGCTCGCGATCGCGATCGCGGTCGCGAATGCGCAATCGTCCCGACATCGCAAACAGGATCGCCGCCACCGCGCAGAACGACAGCCAGAAACCCGCGGACAAGACGGCCCACGGATCGATCAACAACACCAGCCCGAGTGCCCAGGCCAGCACAAACGACGGCGCCACGCTGCGCCCGCTGATGAACGCCGCCGAAACGACGACGAGCATCCACAGCGCCCGCTGTGCCGGGACATTGAAACCGGCGAGCGCGGCATGGCCAGCCGCGAACAGCGCGCCACCGACAGTCGCGACTTTCTGTGCGGGAATCAACAGCGGCCAGTCGCGACCGACAAAACACGAGCGCCGCCACAGACTGCCCACAACCCAGGCCGCCAATCCAGCAACGAAACCAATATGCAACCCGGATATCGCGACCAGATGGCTCGTGCCGGTATTGCGCATAAGCAGCCAGTCGGCGGCACTGATGGCATCCTGCGCGCCCACCGCGAGCGCGACGACGATGCCGGCATGGGGCGCATCGCCCAGCGCCGCTTCGATCCTCGCGCGCACCGCAGCGCGCCAGCGATCGACCGTCACGCCAACGCCCCGGGCAGTCCCCGGCAATCGCAACGCCGTAGACGGCGAAATGACATAGCCAGTCGCCCGGACATTGCGCGCAAGCAAGGAAGCTTCCGCGTCACGCAGGCCAAAGTTGGCGTTGCCGTGCGGACGCTTGAGCCGCACGGACAGCCTCCAGCGCGCACCCGGTTCGAGGACGGGCGGCGGGGTATCTGCGGCAATCCATGAGAGCAGGATCGTGCGGGGAAACCGCTCGATCTGCGCATCGTTCGACTCGACTTCGAAGAGGAAACGCGCGCCTTTCGTATCACGGGCAGGCAGGCCTCTGACATATCCGTCGACGACGATGTCACGGCTTTCCTGGTCAATCGGCAAAGCCCGCGCGAGACGTTGTTCCGCACGCGAGGCCGCATAGTCAAAGCCAACACATCCCGAAGCCAGACCAACGGCAAGCCAGCCTGCCACCACCGTCAAACGGGAACGGTTCGTCGAAAGCAGCCACACGGCCACACCGACAAGACCACTGGCCACCAGCACAAGCGCCCACCAGCCGCCGCGCCCTGGCAACACCGCCTGCTGCTGCAAATACAGGACACCCAACGCAAATCCGCACCACACTGCCCGCATCCGTCCGCCCTCCGAGAGACGCCGGTGCGTGCATCAGGCGCAACGGCGCCGGGCACGTGTTCCGCCCGGCGCGAACCACATGCATCGATTATCCAGAGGAAAGTGCGAGCCGGGGCAGCGCGGCGTGAGCGTTAGCCGTTGTGCCTAGCGCAAGCTCGTTTTCGCTGATGCCGCGCAGTTCGGCGAGGATCGCGCCGATGCGCGGAATCTGATCCGGCATGTTGCGCTGCCTGTACAACCAGGAGGGAGAGATGTCAGGCGCGTCCGTCTCGACGACGATCGCCTCGAGCGGCAACTGAGCGGCAAGGCGCCGGATCTGCAACGCACGCTCGAACGTCAGATTGCCGCCGAAGCCAAGATGCATGCCGTGATCGATGAACGCCTGCGCCTGCTGGAAACTGCCGTTGAACGCATGCGCGATGCCGCGATGGACGGCGTGCCGCCGCAGGCCTTTGAGCACCTGATCCTGCGACTTGCGAACGTGACAGATCACAGGCAGATCGAATTCGCGCGCGAGTTTCAACTGCTCGCTGAAGAAGAACTGCTGCCGCTCATCGTCGAGACCCGGGACAAAATAGTCGAGACCAATCTCACCGAGGCCGACGAAACGCGGATCGTCGAGACTGGCTTCGATCGCGAGGCGCAGCACATCGAGATCGGCGTCCTGGGCGCCCGGCGTGTAAAGCGGATGAATACCCAACGCGTAAGCGCCGCCTTCGACGCGCTGCGCCAGTTCCCGCACCGTCGCGAAGTTCTCGCGCGCGACACCCGGAATCACGATCCGCGACACCCCTGCCTCACGGGCGGCCGTAGCAACAGCCGCGCGGTCCGCATCGAACTCCGAAGCATCGAGATGGCAGTGCGTGTCGATCCACATGCGCGCGCCCCGGCGAGAAAGTCAGTGAGAAGTTACACAGGAACCGACGGCTCTTCGTATAGCACACCGTCGCGCAGACGCATCGTGCGGTCGCAGCGCGCAGCCAGATCCGGATCGTGCGTGACGATCACGAAGCTCGTATCGAGCGTCTCCGACAGTTCGAGCATCAGATTGAACACTGTATCCGCCGTGGCGCCGTCGAGGTTGCCGGTCGGCTCATCGGCCAGCACGCAGGCCGGCTTCGTCACGAGTGCACGCGCAATGGCCACCCGTTGACGCTCACCTCCCGACAGTTCGCCCGGACGATGTTTCGCCCGGTGCGCCATGCCGACGCGCTCCAGCACCGCAAGCGCTTCATGGCGCGCGGCCTCGGTCGTAAGACGGCGGATGCGCAACGGCATCGCGACGTTATCGAGTGCGGAGAACTCCGGCAGCAAATGGTGGAACTGATAGACGAAGCCAAGCGCCCGATTGCGCAGGTTGTTGCGTTCGCGCTCCGAAAGCTTCGTGAACGGCTTGCCCATCACGGACACGTGGCCCGCGCTCGGTTCGTCGAGGCCGCCCAGCACATGCAGCAGCGTGCTCTTGCCCGAGCCCGACGCGCCCACAATGGCGAGCTTCTCGCCGCGGCGCACGGAAAGCTGCGTGTTGTTCAGCACCTGGACATTGAGGCCGCCCTGCACGAACGCCTTCGATACGCCGGTCGCTTCCAGTACGTAGGGATACAAACCGGCTTCGTCGGACATGGCTTGAGGGATGGAAAGATCATTCATAACGCAGCGCCTCCGCCGGACGGACCCTGGCACCGCGCCAGCTCGGATACAGCGTCGCCACCGCCGACAGCGCGAAGGCGATCAGGCCAATGCGGATCACGTCGCCCGGCACGAGCTCGGACGGCAGCTCGCTGATGAAGTACACCGAAGGCGGCAGGAACTGCACGCCGAGCAGATGTTCGATCATGGGCACGAGCCATGGAATGCTCCACGCGATCAGGCAGCCGAGCGCGACGCCCGTAGCCGTGCCGACAAAACCGATCGTCACGCCCTGCACGACGAAAATCTTCATGATCGAGCCGGGCTGCGCGCCGAGCGTGCGCAGGATGGCGATGTCGGCCTGCTTGTTGGTTACCGTCATCACCAGCGACGACACCAGGTTGAACGCCGCCACCGCGATGATCAGCGTGAGAATGATGAACATCATGCGTTTTTCGATCTGTACCGCCGAGAACCAGGTCTTGTTCTGCTGCGTCCAGTCGCGGATGTAGAGGTCGCCGGAAAGCGAGCGCGCCAGTTCGTGCGCGACCTCCGGTGCGCGCTGCATATCCTTCAGCCGCAGCCGCACCCCCGTCGGCGCGGGCAGCCGGAACAGCACCTCGGCATCGCGAATGTTGATCAGCGCGAGCGTGCTGTCGTATTCGTAGTGCCCCGATTCGAACACGCCGACCACCGTGAACTGCTTCAGACGCGGCAGCATGCCGGCAGGCGTCATCGAGCCTTCGGGCGCCACCAGCGTGATCTTGTCGCCGGTTTGCACGCCCAGGTTGGTCGCCAGATCCGCGCCAAGCACGATGCCGAAGTCGCCGGGCACGAGATCGGTCAGCTTGCCGCCTTTCATCTCCTTGCCGATGTCGGACACTTCGGGTTCGAGCGTCGGCTCGACGCCGCGCAGCGCAACGCCGCTCACGGCGTCGCCGCGCGTCAGCAGCGCCTGCGCTTCGACGTAGGGTGCCGCGCCGATCACCGATTTGTTCTGCCGCGCTTCCTGCGCGGTCAGCTGCCAGTTCGGCATCGAGCCCGCCGGCGAAAAGATCTCGACGTGCGCGAGCACCGACAGCATCCTGTCGCGCACTTCCTTCTGGAAGCCGTTCATCACCGACAGCACGACGATCAGTGCCGCGACGCCAAGTGCGATGCCCGACATCGACACCAGCGCGATGAACGAGATAAAGCCGTTGCCGGTCGTGCGTTTGCCGGCGCGCGTATAACGCCAGCCAATCTGCCATTCGTAGGGAAGTTTCAAGCGAATCCTTATCTGTGTTGCTTCGGCTTCTTTTTCAGCGCGTGCTGGCGAAAACGCCCTGTGCGCGGCCCGAGCGCCGTGATCGTTGGGTCCGCAACACGGCCTTTGGTTCCTCGCCGGCGTGTCGTGGAGCTTGCGCAGCCTTACGGGCCGCGCCGCGGCCGGGCGATGCCCCGACGGCACCACGGCGCGGCCGCGCGCTCCCTGCCAACGGGGCGCTCGCCTCCACCGATCAACCGCGAAGTTTGCCATACAATGCGTTTGCACCCGGCAACGGCAAGACCGGAGCGGGTCATGCTTATGTTATTTGCGCCTTCAGACCGGCCCTCATGCTTTCGTAAGTGGCTGATTGTATTGAAGCCGCCAGGCATTCAAGGTGCAAACAAGAGTCGCAAATAACAGAGCCCCCGATTGTTCGTTTGCGGGGGATGCGCATACCCGGGAAGGGCCAGAGCGTTCCAGAGGGAGACGAAATCCGACCTGCCAATACAAGAGCCAGGAAGTCCTTCGGAAAGCGCATGGACGCAGTTCGACCGGAACACACAAGCCCAGGACACCCGCAAGATCAACGGAGGTATCGACGTGAAACACCGCCTGCTGTTGCTGCTGGCTCTTGCCGCCTGCTCGCAAACACCTCAAACGACAAGCCCTGCCCCTTCGACCATTGCGACTGCCGCAGCCACGCCAGCCGCCACCGGTACGGCATCGACGACCGGCAGCGGGCTGCTCGGCCAATACCACTGGCAACTCATCGAAGCCACTGACAGCAAAGGCACCCGCATCGACGCACTGTTCGCCCGGGCGGACAAACCGGTGCAACTGGACTTCAGTGCTGACCGGCTGACGGTTGTCAACAGCTGCAACAACATGGGGGGCGGCTACAGCATCAGGAAGGGGCGACTTCAGATGGGCCCAATGATACGCACCATGATGGCCTGCCCCGATGCTGCCCTCGCTGCGCTCGACGACGCTCTCGCCCAGCGCCTGCAAGGCAGCCTCGAACTGAGCCTGCAGGGCGGCGGCAACGCCCCGCACCTGCAACTGGTCACCGACAGCGGTGACACATTGAGCTTCACCGGCCTGCCGACGGCAGAGTCCCGTTTCGGCGGCCCGGGTGAAACGGCGTTCCTGGAAGTGGCCGCGCAGACCGTGCCGTGCAACCACCCGCTTATTCCTGGCAAGCAGTGCCTGCTAGTGCGCGAGCGTCACTTCGACGAGCAAGGCCTGCCGGCCGGCACGCCTGGCGCATGGCAACCGCTGAATCAGGATATCGAGGGTTATACCCACGCACCGGGCATCCGCAACGTGCTGCGCGTGAAGCGCTATACCGTCAGGAACCCGCCTGCCGACGCACCGTCCGTCGCGTACGTGCTGGACCTCGTGGTCGAATCCGAAAAAGTCCAGCAGTGAGTGGTCTTCGGGGGTATGGGGAACGCCCGAAGCGCGAGTGATGCTGATGTCCTGGGTCGTCGTCCTCATGACTTCGTCCTTCACCTTCCGGCCTGTTGAATCTGCGCTCCGGAGCCGCCTCGATGCATAGGGCGCGGACGGATGAAAGCCGGAAACGGCGGGAAAGAAGCCGCATGCGAAGCACTTCCGCTTCTGTTTGCAGAAGAAGCTCCGGACACGACGTTCCATGGCCGGTCTTGACTCCGACGCGGCCGCTTTCCTCGCGGATCTTCTCGAAGAGGACAGCATCGGCTTTGCAATTGTTGACTTTGCCTGCAGACACGGTTGACGCTATGATGCGCCCAATTGTGTTACACTCAGTTACAAATGGAAGATCCCTACAACACCATCCGCTACGCTCATTTCGCCCTCATGATGGCATCGCTCGCGATCATGCTGGCAATGGCGCTCTTCTAAGCCGAAGCAACGGTTTGGGGCGGATTTGCGGCCATTCGCTCTGCATATTCTCCAGCGCAAACACCTCAACGCCTGGGATTACTCAGGCAGCCATCCAGCGTTCGTTAGTACGGCGAGTTGCGATTCTCGAGAAAGGTGTACTGCGCTGCACGGTCCGCAACATCTGAGTACAGCGGTCGCGGCGATATTTCCAGGCTTGACCGGGACGATGCAGCGGTCATGGCGTGGCAAGCTGCCGCCACCCCAGCGGCGGTTCGTCTCAAGGTTGTCGCATCGCGCGTTGCAGGTGATTGTTGCCCTACAATGCGCAGCATCATGCACGCCACCCGCCTCCACCTCCTGTTGCCGTTCGCGCTGCCATCAGCCGCCGACGCCGCCACCGCCCTGCACAACCTCGTCACCCCCGCCCTCGATCGACTGGTTGCCCGCGGCACGCTCGTCGAACGCGTGATCGGCGAGGATTTCCAGCGCACGCTGCCACACGAACGCTGGGTCGCGCGGCAATTCGACGCCATTTCGCCGACCCAGCCAGCCGCCGACGAAGCGCCACTCGCACCCTACATGCTGCTGGCCGACGGCGGCGAGCCGGGCGATGCCACATGGGCGTGCATCCAGCCGGTCCATGTGCGCATTGCGCACGATCACCTGGTGCTCATCGACCCAGCCGCGCTCGATCTGGAGGACGACGAGGCGGCCACGCTGCTCGCCGTCGCGCGCCCGCTGATCGAGGAACTCGGCGTCCGCATCGAAGCACCGAAACCGACGCGCTGGTATCTGTCGAGCGATACGTTCGGCTCGCTCGCGGGCGCTTCACCACTGCGCGCAAGCGGCCGCAACATCGAAATCTGGCTGCCGCATGAGGCGCATACCGGCGAGCGCTCGCGCGCATGGATGAAGCTGCAGAACGAAGTGCAGATGGCGTGGTTCGAGCACCCGGTCAACGAGGCGCGCGAAGCCCGCGGTCTGCCGGCCGTCAATTCGATCTGGTTTCACGCGCAAGGCGTCGCCCTGCCGGTCAGGAGTCCGTTTGCGCAGGTCCTGTCCGACGCGCCTGCCACGCGCGGACTCGCGCTTGCCGCACAGGCCGGGGCCGGCTCGCAACCCGCATCGTTCGCGGCCTTCGCCCCCACGGCAACGGCTGGCGTGACGCTGGTTGAACTCGATCCGTTTTCCGCGCCTTATGTCGAACAGGACTGGGCGCGCTGGAACGACGCGTTCGCCGCGCTGGAAGCGGACTGGCTCGCCCCGGCCCTCGCGGCGCTACAGGCCGACCGCATCGGCGAGCTTGGCCTGACGCTGTGTGGCGACACCGGCTCGGTGACGCTCACCGTCACGCGCAACGATCTGCGCAAGTTCTGGCGGCGGCGCGTGTTCGCGTCCCTCTTCATCGAATGATCCAACGTATTTTTTCCGGCCTTACTGCATGACTCGAATCGTTACGCGCGCCTGTTCCCCTGCCGATGCGCAAGCGCTGATCCGCCACGGCCTGCATCCCGTCCTCGCGCGCCTGTATGCGTCGCGCGGCGTATGCATGCCCGACGAGATCGAGACCGGCCTTGCCCGCCTCGTGCCACCTGCCGCGCTGAAAGGCTGCGAAGACGCCGCCGTGCTGCTGGCGGATTCGATCGAGGGCAAGCGGCGTATGCTCGTCGTCGCCGACTACGACTGCGACGGCGCAACCGCCTGCGCGGTCGCCGTGCGCGGACTGCGGATGTTCGGCGCGCAGATCGACTATCTGGTGCCCAACCGCTTCGAATACGGCTACGGCCTCACCCCCGAGATCGTCGCGCTTGCGGCGCAGCGCAAACCGCACCTGCTGATCACCGTCGATAACGGCATCGCCAGCGTCGACGGCGTCGAAACAGCGAATGCGCTCGGCATCGACGTGCTCGTCACCGATCACCACCTGCCGGGCGACGACCTGCCGGCCGCCCGTGCGATCGTCAATCCGAACCAGCCAGGCTGTACGTTTCCGAGTAAATGCATCGCGGGCGTCGGCGTGATGTTCTACGTGCTGCTCGCACTGCGCGCCGAGTTGCGCCGTCGTGGCGCTTTCGGAGACGCGCGTCCCGAACCGCGTCTGGATGGCCTGCTCGACCTCGTGGCGCTCGGCACCGTCGCCGACGTCGTGAAGCTCGACGGCAACAATCGCGTGCTCGTCGCGCAGGGTTTGCAGCGCATTCGCAACGGCCGGATGCAGCCCGGCATCGCCGCCCTCTTTCGTGCGGCCGCGCGCGATGCGCGCAGTGCATCCGGCTTCGATCTGGGCTTCGGGGTCGGGCCTCGCCTGAATGCAGCGGGACGGCTGTCGGACATGTCGCTCGGCATCGAATGCCTGACCACCGACGACATCGGCCGCGCATGGGAACTCGCCCAGCAACTCGATGCGATGAATCGCGAGCGGCGCGAGATTGAAGCCGGCATGCAGCAACAGGCGCTCGCCGACCTGTCCGCAATCGATCCGGAAGGTGCGACCACCATCACGCTCTTCAACGAAAGCTGGCACCAGGGCGTGATCGGCATCGTCGCGGGGCGGCTTAAGGAGAAGTTTCACCGGCCGTCCTTCACCTTCGCGCTCGCTGACGGGAGCGGCACACTCGTCAAGGGTTCAGGGCGCTCGATCGCGGGCTTCCACCTGCGCGACGCGCTCGATCTGATCTCGAAGCGCGAGCCGGGCTTGATCGTCAAGTTCGGCGGCCACGCGATGGCGGCCGGCCTGACCCTCGCGACGGCCGACGTGCCCCGCTTCACCGCGGCATTCGAAGCGGTGGGCCGGGAGTGGCTGAACGAAAATGCGCTCGCGCGCGTGATCGAGACGGATGGCGAGCTGGAGGACGCGTATTTCACGCCCCAGTTCGTCGAGATGCTCGACGCAGCGGTCTGGGGCCAGGGATTCCCGGCGCCGGTGTTCTCGGGCGAGTTCGACATCGCTTCGCAGGCGCTCGTTAAAGACAAGCACCTGAAGCTGCAACTGGCGCGCGGGCGCCAGCGCTTCAACGCGATCTGGTTCAACCACACCGACCCGCTCCCCGCCCGCACGACCGTCGCCTACCGGCTTTCGCGCGATACGTGGAACGGCGTGTCGCGCGTCCAGCTGATCGTCGAGCACGCGGCGGGTTGAGGCCGCGCCGGGGCTCTTCACGCCCCGGCAGCCGCCGCATTCAAAGCCGGAAAAAGGCCCAAAACCAGCTGAAAAGCCGCCGGAAACACGCGCCGGATCGCGCATTGGCGTCCGGCCGCGGGCGCCGATCGGCTATAATTTCACCTTTTTACGAAGCCACAAAAGATCGACATGGAAGCGGAACGTCTCAACGCGATCGAAGCCTCTCTGGCAGACCTGCGCCGTCGCGCGGGCGAGCTACGGGGGTATCTTTGACTACGACGCCAAGTCAGTGCGTCTGATCGAAGTCAATCAGGAACTCGAAGACCCCAACGTCTGGAACGACTCGAAGCACGCCCAGGCCCTCGGCCGGGAGAAGAAGCTGCTTGACGACGTCGTCGGCAAACTGACCTCGCTCGACACCGACCTGCGCGACACGCAGGATCTCTTCGAAATGGCCCGCGAGGAAGCAGACGAAGACACGCTCCTCGCCTGCGAAGCTGATGCGGCCGGTCTCGAACAGCGCGTGGCCGACATGGAATTCCGCCGGATGTTCTCGAACCCGGCCGACCCGAACAACGCCTTCCTCGACATCCAGGCGGGCGCCGGCGGCACCGAAGCGTGCGACTGGGCCGCGATGCTGCTGCGCCAGTACCTGCGCTACTGCGAGCGCAAGGGCTTCAAGACAGAAGTGCTCGAAGAATCCGAAGGCGACGTCGCCGGCATCAAGAACGCGACGATCAAGATCGAAGGCGAATACGCGTACGGCTTTCTGCGCACCGAAACCGGTGTGCACCGCCTCGTGCGCAAGTCCCCGTTCGATTCGTCGGGTGGCCGCCATACTTCGTTTTCGTCGGTGTTCGTGTATCCGGAAATTGACGATTCGATCGAAGTCGACATCAATCCGGCCGATCTGCGTATCGACACGTACCGCGCGTCGGGCGCGGGCGGTCAGCACATCAACAAGACCGACTCCGCGGTGCGGATTACGCACATGCCGTCGGGCATCGTCGTGCAGTGCCAGAACGACCGTTCGCAGCACCGCAATCGCGCCGAAGCCATGGCGATGCTGAAGTCGCGCCTGTACGAAGCGGAAATCCGCAAGCGTCAGGCCGAGCAGGACAAGCTCGAAGCGGGCAAGACCGATGTGGGCTGGGGCCACCAGATCCGCTCGTACGTGCTCGACAACAGCCGTATCAAGGATCTGCGCACCAACGTCGAAATCAGCAATACCAAGAGCGTGCTCGACGGCGACCTCGACCCGTTCATCAGCGCGAGCCTGAAACAGGGCGTGTAAGCCGCTTTGGCGCGGCACGGCTGTGCCGCCGCGCCGAGCTTCGCTTCTCCGGTGCGTCCGGTGCGTTCGGTGCGGCGGCTTCCTCATGCCGCTGCGTCGAACGCCAGGCGCGATCACCATCGAGCTTCAGCATCGTCAGCACCATCCAAGCCACCCCGAACACCGAACCATCATGACCGAACCGACCCAGACGAACGCCGTTCCTGAGGACGACAACCAGATCATCGCCGAGCGCCGCGAAAAACTTCGCGTGCTGCGCGAACAGGGCGTCGCCTACCCGAACGACTTCCGTCCCACCCACCACGCCGCCGACCTGCAATCGGAGTACGCCGAAACCGACAAGGAAACGCTCGAAGCGAAGTCGCTTCAGGTTGCCCTCGCCGGCCGGATGATGCTCAAGCGCGTGATGGGCAAGGCCAGCTTCGCAACCGTGAAGGACGGCTCGGGCCAGATCCAGTTCTTCATCACGCCGGCTGACGTCGGCGAACAGACTTACGAAGCCTTCAAGAAGTGGGACCTCGGCGACATCGTCGCCGCGCGCGGGGTGCTGTTTCGCACCAACAAGGGCGAGCTGTCGGTGCGTTGTACGGAACTGCGTCTGCTCTCGAAGGCGCTGCGTCCGCTGCCCGACAAGTTCCACGGCCTCGCCGACCAGGAAATGCGCTATCGCCAGCGCTATGTCGACCTGATCGTCACGCCGGAAGCCCGCAAGACCTTCGCCGCGCGCACGAAGGTCGTTTCGTCGATCCGCAATTTCATGTCGAACGCGAACTTCATGGAAGTCGAAACGCCGATGCTGCACCCGATCCCGGGCGGCGCGGCGGCCAAACCGTTCGCCACTCACCACAACGCGCTGGATATGCAGATGTTCCTGCGTATCGCGCCTGAGCTCTATCTGAAGCGGCTGATTGTCGGCGGCTTCGAGCGCGTGTTCGAGATCAACCGGAATTTCCGTAACGAAGGCGTTTCGCCGCGTCACAATCCGGAATTCACGATGATGGAGTTCTACGCCGCGTACACCGATTACACGTGGCTGATGGATTTCAACGAGCAACTGATCCGTCAGGCCGCGATCGACGCAATCGGTACGACTGCGCTCACCTATCAGGGCCGTGAACTCGACCTGGGCAAGCCGTTCCATCGTCTGACGATCAACCAGGCCATCCAGAAGTACGCGCCGCAATACACGGACGCGCAACTCAACGACAGCGCCTTCCTGCGCACCGAACTGAAGAAGTTTGGCGTCGATGCGTCGCAGCCCCAGTTCTTGAATGCAGGCGTTGGTGCGCTGCAACTGGCGCTCTTCGAAGAGACCGCCGAATCACAGCTGTGGGAGCCGACTTTCATCGTTGACTACCCGATCGAAGTGTCGCCGCTCGCGCGCGAATCGGACAAGGTCGCGGGCATCACCGAGCGCTTCGAACTGTTCATCACGGGCCGGGAAATCGCCAATGGCTTCTCGGAACTGAACGATCCGGAAGATCAGGCCGCGCGCTTCAGAAAGCAGGTCGAGCAGAAGGATGCCGGTGACGAAGAAGCCATGTTCTACGACGCCGACTACATTCGCGCGCTGGAGTACGGCATGCCTCCGACGGGCGGCTGCGGGATCGGTATCGATCGCCTCGTGATGCTGCTCACCGACAGCCCGAGTATTCGCGACGTCATTCTTTTCCCGCATCTGCGCCGCGAAGACTGATCGTTTTCGCCGACTTCCGTCGTATCGACGCGCCCGGCGCAACGCCGGGCGCGTCCGATGGTTTGTAACTATCGGTAAAAGCTGCAGGGGTCTCGACCGCCTGCTCGCGGCCTCCTTGTCCCTTCTCCCCCCGGATTCAAGATCCAACGGCACCAGACCACGATCTACGTCCGATGCCATTTCCGGGCAGGCGCGGGAATGGTTACAAATTGAAACCTTGGGTTTTTAGAATTGTCGGAGACTGTGTGTCGAAACCAGGCAACGCTAACTCTGCTCGAGACGGAGGTCGAAATGGACAATCCCAACACACAAACCACGCAAAAAAACCGTCTTCATCCGCTTGTCGCTGCTGCAGCTGGCGCAGTTATCGTCGGTGCTTTGGCCGCCACGGCCGCAGTAACGGGCGTATTTCCGAAGGCAGGCGGCACCAACGCGCAGACGGATCAGACACAGGCAGCCCAGATTGCATCGCAGCCGGTTGTCGATTCGGCGAGCCCCGCCAACCCGGCAACTTACGCACAGCAGCAACAGCCTGCCCAACAGAGCGCCCAACAGCCCGTCCAGCAACAGGCTGAACCGCAACCGGCCCCGCGTGCCCCCGCTGCGGCCCAGCAACCTCAGTATGCGCAACAGCCGCAAGCGCAACCGCAGTACGCCCAGCAGGCCCCGGCACAGCCGGCCTACTGCCAGAGTTGCGGTACGGTCGAAGCCATCTCCGCGGTCAAGACTGAAGGTCATGGGACGGGTATTGGCGCGGTTGGTGGCGCAGTCGCAGGCGGCGTAGTCGGCAACCAGTTCGGCGCAGGCAATGGCCGTACCGCCATGACGCTGCTCGGTGCGCTTGGCGGCGGTTTGGCCGGCAACTCGGTCGAAAAACATCTGCGCAGCACGACCAGCTATTCAGTGCGCGTACACATGGAAAACGGCAAGACGCGTTACTTCACCTATCACGAGGCGCCGCCATTCCAGCAAGGGCAACGCGTGCGGGTCGAGAACGGCACGCTCGTCGCCGGTTGAGATGTTTTCCTTTCCGGGCGCGCGTTCCGTACGCCGTCGTCGGAAGTAAAAAAGGCGATTCCACTGGAATCGCCTTTTCTGCCTTTGCGCTGTCTGGTTCTTCTCGAACGGTCGATACCTGTCAGTAATCCGCGTCTTCGATCCAGGCTGCCTGGATCGCTTCCAGGATCTTCTCGTTCGACCGGTTCGGATCGTCATCGAAGCCGTCCAGTTCCATCACCCAGCGGTGCAGATCGGTGAAGCGCACCGTTTGCGGGTCGACGTCCTGGTGTTTGTCGGTCAGGGCCATCGCGATCTCCTGCGTGTCGGTCCATTTCATGGCTGCTCGCTCCTCTTAGTGATTTTCCTTCGCGTGGTTAATCGAGTAACGCGGGATTTCGACGACGAGATCCTGCTCGCCGGGAACCACGGCCTGGCACGACAGACGCGATTCGGGTTCGAGACCCCATGCCTTGTCCAGCAGATCGTCCTCGTCTTCTTCCGACGGCGTGAGCGCGTTGAAGCCTTCACGTACGATCACGTGACACGTCGTGCACGCGCACGACTTCTCACAGGCATGCTCGATCTCGATACCGTGTTCGAGCAGGCTGTCGCAGATGCTCTTGCCTGGAACGGCATCGATCACCGCGCCCTCCGGGCACAGCTCGACGTGAGGCAGCACAACGATTTGAGGCATACGTTTTCCGGTTCTCTGTGAAGCACGGCTGCCAGCAGCAGCCGGGCTCCCTGTCATTTTACTGGTGACACGCGCCTTTTTGACACGCGTCACATGATTCGTGGGGATAAAGCGGATCAGATCTCGTCGAGCTTGCGGCCCGCGAGCGCGCGCCGGATACCCTTGTTCATGCGGCGTGCGGCGAATTCGTCGGTGCCTTCGGCGAGCGCCTTGGTCGCGGCTTCGACGGTGTCGACATCGTCGCCTTGTGCGACGTTGCGCAGCGCCGTCAACAGCGTGTCGAGTTGCGCGCGTTCGGCTTCGTCGAGCAGTTCGCCGTCGGCCGCGAGTGCCGCGTCCGTCGCCTCGATAAGACGCTGCGCTTCGACCTGCGCCTCGCGCAGCGCGCGGGCGCGCATGTCGACTTCGGCCGTCGTAAAGCTCTCTTCGAGCATGCGCGCCACCTCGTCGTCAGCGAGACCGTAGGACGGTTTCACCACGACCGAGGCTTCCACGCCCGAATGCTGCTCGCGCGCGAACACCGACAGCAGACCATCCGCATCGACCTGATAGGTCACACGGATGCGCGCCGCACCGGCCGCCATCGGCGGAATGCCGCGCAGCTCGAAGCGCGCGAGCGAACGACAGTCGGCCACCAGTTCGCGCTCACCCTGGACGACGTGAATCGCCATCGCCGTCTGGCCGTCCTTGAATGTCGTGAAGTCCTGCGCGCGGGCGACTGGAATGGTCGAGTTCCGCGGGATGATCTTCTCGGTCAGTCCGCCCATTGTCTCGACGCCAAGCGACAGCGGGATGACGTCGAGCAGCAGCCAGTCGTCGCCGTCCGCGCTGCGGTTGCCTGCGAGCAGATCAGCCTGGATCGCCGCGCCAAGCGCGACAACCTGATCCGGATCGAGATTGATCAGCGGCGGCTGGCCGAAGTACGTCTCGACCGCGCGGCGGATCACCGGCATGCGCGTCGCCCCGCCAACCAGCACTACACCTTTGATGTCCGCCGGCGTGACTTTCGCGTCACGCAACGCCTTTCTCGTCGGACCGAGCGTACGCTGCACGAGGTCCTTCGTGAGGCCTTCGAACGTCGCTTCATCGACCGTCAGATCGAGCGCCGTGCCATTCGCCAGCGACACGGTGAGCTTTGCCTGCGGCGCGCCCGAAAGGGCTTCTTTCAGCACGCGGACGTTATCGAGCAGCAGCCGAACGTCTTCCGGCACGAGCGTCTGAGGGGCGATGCCCGCCTGCGCGAGCACATGGCGGTACAGTGCGTGGTCGAAATCGTCGCCGCCGAGCGCGGAATCGCCGCCGGCAGCCAGCACTTCGAAAACGCCCTTCGTGAGCTTGAGGATCGACAGGTCGAACGTGCCGCCGCCAAGGTCGTAGACCGCGTATAGACCCTCGGAACCGTTGTCGAGCCCGTAGGCGATCGCCGCGGCCGTCGGCTCATTCAACAGGCGCAGTACGTTCAGCCCTGCCAGACGCGCGGCATCCTTGGTCGCCTGGCGCTGCGCTTCGTCGAAATAGGCCGGCACCGTGATCACCGCGCCGACCAGCTCGTCGCCGAGCGTATCTTCGGCGCGCTGACGCAGCGTGGCGAGAATCTCCGCCGATACTTCGACGGGGCTCTTCACGCCGTCGACCGTGCGGATCTGGACCATGCCAGGCGCATCGACGAAATCGTAGGGCGCATTTTCCGCGCCTTCCACTTCGCTTTTGCCGCGGCCCATGAAACGCTTGACCGAGACGATCGTGTTGCGCGGATCGGTCGCCGCTTCGGCCTTCGCCGTTCGGCCGATCCGGCGACCGCCCTTTTCGAGGTAGCGCACCACCGACGGCAACAGCACGTGACCGTCTTCGTCGGGCAGTACGTCGGGCACGCCGCTGCGCACGGCGGCGACGAGGGAATTCGTGGTGCCGAGGTCGATGCCGACAGCGAGCCGTCGCTGATGCGGCGCTGGCGCCATGCCGGGTTCGGAGATTTGCAGTAAAGCCATCTGTGATCTTCTTCGGGGATCGTTCGACCCGCTAATGTTTGATTCGCGACAAATGAGGTGTCTGGGTGCGCAGACTAGTTCTCGAGCTTTTCGATCTGCGCGCCGATTTCCGACGCCACCCGCTCGATGAACATCATTTGCCGCACCGCTTCACCTGCCGCCTGGTTCGCGCCGCTGTCAAGCAGCGCGCCGAGCTTCGTCAGGCGTACACGCTCTTCGTCGCGCAGTTCATTGAGGAGCGCATCGAGGGCGTCGATATTCTTCGCCGCAGCGGCGTCTTCGATGCCTTCGCGCCATTCCATCTGCTGCATGAGGAACGCCGGCTCCATCGCCGTATTGTTATGCGCGCCGACGTCGATGCCGCGCAGCGACAGCAGGTAGGTGGCACGCTTGAGTGGATCGCGCAACGTCTGGTACGCCTCGTTCGTGCGCGTCGCCCACTGCATCGCGATGCGCTTTTGCGCATCGCCAGCTGCGGCAAAGCGGTCGGGGTGAACCTGGGCCTGAACGGTGCGGTAAGCGTGGTCGAGCGCGTGTGCGTCGATCGTGAATTGCGCCGGCAGGTTGAACAGGTCGAAGTGACTGTCGGTCAGCGAGGCCATCGAATTACGTCGTCCGTTGAAGAGATGCGCCAATGTGCACCGGAAAATTAAAAAGGCGGCCCGCGCCGCCTTTTTCCCGCTTCGCGCGGACTCACACGCGGAACGATTCGCCGCAACCGCACTCGTCCTTCACGTTCGGGTTGTTGAACTTGAAACCTTCGTTCAACCCCTCTCGTGCGAAGTCGAGTTCAGTGCCGTCGATATAGGCGAGGCTCTTCGGATCGACAATGAGCTTCACGCCGTTGCAGTCGAATACCTGATCTTCCGGCGCAAGTTCGTCTACATATTCCAGCTTGTAGGCGAGACCCGAGCATCCGGTCGTGCGCACACCGACCCGCAACCCGACACCCTTGCCGCGTCGCGTCAGATACTTCTGAACGTGCTGTGCTGCCTTTTCGGTCAACGTAATTGCCATAGCGTTTCTCATTGCGCAGGACCTCGTGTTTTCACGCGCCCTGCGACCCTGCCTGCATCCAATATCGCTCGTGCCGGACGGCCACGCGCCTGCGCGCCCGCCTTGCTTCCCTGCTACCCGCGCCCAGCCGGGGCGCTTAAGCGGCTTGCTGCTTCTCGCCTGCTTCGACGGCTTCGCCGCCGTGACGCTGCTTGTAATCGGCGACCGCTGCCTTGATCGCATCTTCCGCGAGGATCGAGCAGTGGATCTTCACCGGCGGCAGCGCGAGTTCTTCTGCGATCTGCGTGTTCTTGATCGACATTGCCTGGTCCAACGTCTTGCCCTTCACCCATTCGGTGACAAGCGAGCTCGACGCAATCGCCGAACCGCAGCCGTACGTCTTGAACTTCGCGTCTTCGATGATGCCGTCCGCGCCCACGCGGATCTGCAGCTTCATCACGTCGCCGCATGCCGGCGCGCCGACCATGCCGGTGCCGACTGCATCGTCGTCCTTCGCGAAGGAACCAACGTTGCGCGGGTTTTCGTAATGGTCCAGAACCTTGTTGCTATAAGACATGATTAAACTCCTTGATTCGATTCAATCTGCATTCGGTGTCGATCGCCGATGCCAATGTGGCACCAATGCGGCGCGTCAGTGCGCAGCCCACTTGATGGTCGAAATATCGATACCGTCCTGATGCATTTCCCACAGCGGCGACAGGTCGCGCAGCTTGGCAATCTTGCTCTTCAACAGGTTGATCACGTAGTCGACGTCCTGTTCCGTCGTGAAACGGCCGACCGTGAAGCGGATCGAGCTGTGCGCCAGTTCGTCGTTGCGGCCGAGCGCGCGCAGCACATACGACGGCTCCAGCGAAGCCGACGTGCACGCCGAACCCGACGACACCGCGACGTCCTTGACTGCCATGATCAGCGACTCGCCTTCGACGAAGTTGAAGCTGATGTTCAGGTTGTGCGGAACACGCTTTTCCATGTCGCCGTTCACATACGTTTCTTCGATTTCCGAGAGGCCGCGCAGCAGACGGTCGCGCAACATGCGGACGCGCTCGTTTTCCGTCGCCATTTCTTCGCGCGCAATGCGGAACGCTTCGCCCATGCCGACGATCTGGTGCGTCGCCAGCGTGCCCGAGCGCATGCCGCGCTCGTGACCGCCGCCGTGCATCTGCGCTTCGATGCGCACGCGCGGCTTGCGGCGGACGTACAGCGCGCCGATGCCCTTCGGACCGTACGTCTTGTGCGCCGAGAACGACATCAGATCGACCTTCAGCTTTTGCAGGTCGATCTCGATCTTGCCGGTGGCCTGAGCCGCATCGACGTGAAAAATGATGCCCTTTTCGCGGCAGATTTCACCGATCGTCTCGATGTCCTGAACCACACCGATCTCATTGTTGACCGACATCACCGACACCAGAATCGTGTCCGGGCGCAGCGCAGCCTTGAACACGTCGAGGTCGATCAGGCCGTCGTCCTTCACGTCGAGGTAGGTGACTTCAAAGCCTTCGCGTTCGAGCTCGCGGCAGGTATCGAGCACAGCCTTATGCTCGGTCTTCACCGTGATGATGTGCTTGCCCTTGCTCTTGTAGAAGTGTGCGACACCCTTGATCGCCAGGTTGTCCGATTCGGTGGCGCCCGACGTCCAGATGATTTCGCGCGGGTCGGCATTCACGAGCGCCGCAACGTTCTCGCGCGCTTCCTCGACCGCACGTTCCGCCTCCCAGCCATACGAGTGGCTACGCGAGGCCGGATTGCCGAACTGCTCGCGCAGATACGGAATCATCTTGTCCACCACGCGCGGGTCGACCGGGGTCGTTGCGCTGTAATCCATGTAAATGGGCAGGTGGGGAATGTCGTTATTCATCAATCGCTCCGGGAAATCTATGTACTGGCTCTGGCTGGGGATCGGTTCGGGCCTGATGTCGCACCCTTTTCGCTTTTTTGCGCCTTGATTAACCGGCCAGGTTGAAAACGGAATTGGGTCCTTTCGGCGTGACACGCGTGGGCTCTACCGCTGGGGCCTCGCTGCGCCGGTCGCGTAGCACCGCCGGCGCGCCTTCGCGCGAGCGTTGCTGGTCGACGAGATCTTTCAGCGAGACCGAATCGAGGTACTCGACCATCTTCTGGTTCAGAGTCGACCACAGTTCGTGCGTCATGCAGTGACCGTCGTGCTGTTTCGTGCCTTCGCAGGTGCCCTTGCCGCCGCACTGGGTAGCATCGAGCGGCTCGTCGACGGCGATGATGATGTCCGCCACGGTGACGTCCTCGGCACGGCGGGCAAGATTGTAGCCGCCGCCCGGCCCGCGCACGGACTCGACGATCTCATGGCGCCGCAGCTTGCCAAACAGCTGCTCGAGGTAGGACAGGGAAATGTGCTGGCGCTGGCTGATACCCGCAAGCGTCACCGGGCCCTGCTCCTGGCGCAGCGCCAGGTCAATCATCGCCGTGACGGCGAAACGGCCTTTCGTGGTGAGTCTCATGATGTATTGGGAACCGCGATTCTCGACAATTTTCGTCAAGTATAAATACATGACAAATTTAGTCAAGTATCCCTATCCCCTTTCCGGTTATATAAAAGATAGAAGTCTGCCCTGTCAGCCCGTCAACCGCGGACGCAACGCCGCAATCAGGCCGCGGCAGGCCGCCTCGCACTGGTCGAGCACAAGCTCGAAACCTGCGTCACCGCCAAAATAGGGATCGGCGACTTCCCGGCGGTCCGCCGCCGGCGCAAATTCCATCAGCAGCCGGATCTTGTCGCGTTGCGCCGGTGGGCAAACGCGGTGCAACGCGTCGACATTGGCGCCGTCCATCGCGATCAGCAAATCGAAGCGCTCGAAATCGATGGCGCCAATCTGGCGGCCGCGCAACACTGACAGGTCGTAGCCACGCTGGCTCGCGGCGCGCTGGGCGCGCTCGTCCGGCGCCTGACCAATATGCCAGTCGCCGGTACCGGCCGAATCAATGACGATTCGTTCCGTCAATTTCGCCTCCGCCACCTGATGCCGCATCACGGCCTCCGCAGTAGGTGACCTGCAGATGTTCCCAAGACAGACAAAGCAGATGGAAACGGTTTTCATCGACGAACCATGGTGTGGCGGGATGACGACCGCCAAACCAGCGGCAACAAAATCGCGATTATACAAAGCCTGGCGAAATCACGTTTGAACTCGCCGAGCTGTATTTAGAAGGTGGGCGGTGCCGGTAGCGAAGCCGTCTCGCGCATGTTTTTGGTCGCCGCACTGGCGTCGTCGACGAGCCCGTACGACACCGCGCGAGCGAGTTCGGCAGTCAACTGACCGGCAGCGAGAGGTGCCTGAGACGCGCGCGAAGCGGCGTCGCTGCAAGCGTGAATGTAAGCGGCGGCGGCAAGCGGGAGGATCACCGCGAGTGGCCAGTACACCAATATTGTCTTTTTCATGATGTGTCTTATCTGGGATTGAGGCATGTGAGTTCGTGACCCACTTTGCCCAGTGGAAATCATAGATGGAGACGCAATCAGGAAAAACCCACCCCCGCGAGATACAGAGTTGTCCAGGATGAAACAGTGAGATCGTGGCGTTCGTCTTGCGGCGTCCGGATCCCGTGCGCTCACGAAAGAAATCCTTACAAAATCGAACAAAGCAGCCGTAACAAACAGGATAGAAAGGTGTCTTACCGACACGAAAGCTTTGCAGACCACCCCGCCATGAAACGCATTACCTCGATTTTCGCAATAGCGGCCACGGCCGCACTGGCCGGTTGCGCTGTGTACCCGGACGGCACGCCGGCGTACGGCGGCTACGCTCCTGGCTATGATCCCGGCTATGGCGATGGTTACGGCTATGGCGCTGCGCCCGTTCCGCAGTCGAATGTCTACCTGGGCTTTGGCGGCTACTCAGGGCCGTCGTACCACGATCATGGATACGGTCGCGGCTATGACCGTGGATATGATCACGGCTACAACCATGACCGGCCGCCTCCGCCGCCGCCGCAGCAGCAGGGCCACGGTGGCGGGCCAGGGCCGCAGGCGGGTAACGGATGGCGCGGCGGCGGGACCCCTGGCGCGGGAGTGGGGCGTTCGCCCCCACACGAAGGTGGCGGTCAGGGCGGCAGAGGGGATCGCGACTCTGGAAGGCAGAGTGCGCAGGACTACAACAGCGGCGGCAGCCGCCATTGATGCCCCGGTTGTCCGCCAAGCAGAGCGGCGCTGTTCTCCCCGCGCCGCTCTGCTTTCCTGAAACACAACGAGTCAGCCGATATAGCTGCGCTGAGCCGCGTACAACTCGCGGAAGGTCCGTCCGACTGGGGCGGGCATATCGCGCGTATTGGTCCAGCCCGAGCCGAGCGGCAAACGCGCAATCGCGCGCCGCTGTCCTCCCATGCGCTCGAGGATCCGTACTGCCAGCCTGGTCAACATCGCATAGGCATCCGGATGCAGCGCGAGATAACCCCATACCGCCAGCCCGAGCCGTTCACGCCACGGGCGCAGATGGCGCTCCATCTGCTTCTCCCGCAGTTTGCGCAGGAGATCCGAAAGCGGAATGCCGACCGGGCAGACGCTGTTGCACTCTCCGCATAGCGTCGCCGCCTGCGGCAGATCAAGCGCCTTGTCGATGCCGACATAGCTTGGCGTCAATACTGAGCCCATCGGCCCCGGATACACCCAGCCGTAAGCGTGGCCGCCTACCTTCTGATACACCGGGCAGTGATTCATGCAGGCACCGCAGCGGATACAGCGCAGCATTTCCTGGAAATCGCCACCAATCAGCCCCGTTCGCCCGCCGTCGACCAGCACCACATACATGTGTTCCGGGCCATCCTGCTCGTCAGGCGCACGCGGCCCGGTGAGCACCGAAAAGTAATTGGAGGTCGCCTGACCCGTCGCCGAACGCGGCAGCAGACGCATCGCCGTCGCGAGATCCTCGAGTGTCGGCAGGATTTTTTCGATACCCGTGACGGCCACATGGAAGCGCGGCATCACCGTACACATGCCTTCGTTGCCCTCGTTCGTCACCAGCGCCACCGAACCCGTCTCCGCAATCAGGAAGTTGCCTCCGGTCACGCCCATACCGGCTGTCATGAAATGCGGACGGAGCATCTCGCGCGCCTCGCGCGTCATGTCGGGAACCTCAGTCAGTCTGGGCCGCTGGTGCGTCTTCGCGAACAGGTCGGCGATCTCATCCTTGTCCTTGTGGATGACGGGCGCGATGATGTGGCTCGGCGCTTCGTTGTCATTGATCTGCAGGATGTACTCGCCGAGGTCGGTCTCGATCGACTGAACGCCCATTTCGCCGAGCACGGCGTTCAGGCGCATTTCTTCCGTGACCATCGACTTTGTCTTGATCACCTTCTTCACATTGTGCTTTCGCGCGATATCCGCGACAAGACGCGCGGCCGCCTGGGTCGTCTCCGCGTAGAGGACGGTCACGCCACGGCGGGTCGCCTCGCGCTCGAAGGTTTCCAGCCAGACATCGAGGTTTTCGAGCGCACGATTGCGGCGCTCCATGAGCGACGCGCGCGTTGCCTGGAAATCGATCTCGGTGATCGCAGCTGCGCGGGCCGAAACGAACTTCGTCGACAGCTTGGTGAGATTCTGCTGCAGACGCTGGTCGGCGAGCTTCTGGCCCGCGCGCGCCTTGAACTGCATCGATTGGACTTGCATGGCGGCCTTGGGAATCCGATAAGTGACGAACGGGCTGCGGAGCGCTGCAAGAGGTCAGGCGTCGCCGGCGAGCACCTGCGCAATGTGCAGCACGCGCGTCGTGTTGTCGCCGGTGCGTCGCAGGCGCCCTTCTATATTGAGCATGCACCCAAGGTCGCCAAGCACGACCGCACCGACGCCGCTGGTCCGGATGTTCGCGCACTTTTCGTCGACGATCGCCGTCGAGATGTCGCCGTATTTCACCGCAAATGTGCCGCCGAAGCCGCAACAGTGCTCGCAGTCCTTCATTTCGTTGACGGGCACGCCCACCTGCGCGAGCAGCGCGCGTGGCTGCGCCTTGACACCCAGTTCGCGCAACCCTGAACACGAATCGTGATAGGTCACAGGCCCTTCAAACTCGCCAGGCACCAGTTTGACGTGCGCCACGTCGGCAAGAAACGCCGTCAGTTCGAACACTTTGGGCTGAAGCCTCCCATAGCGGCCCATCAATTCCGGATCGTTCCGAAAAAGATCGCCGTAATGCGCACGGATCATGCCCCCGCAAGACCCCGACGGCACGACGATATAGTCGAACTGTTCGAACTCGCGCAATGTCTTCTCAGCGAGATCACGCGCGATGCGGCGCTCACCCGAGTTGTAGGCAGGCTGCCCGCAGCAGGTCTGGGCAGGCGGCACCACGACTTCGAAACCCGCACGCTCAATCAGCTTGATGACCGAAAATCCGATCTCCGGACGCATCAGGTCAATGAGACAGGTGACGAACAAACCGACTCGCATAAGCGCTCCTTCGGGAAAACGTCCCCGATTATCCGCTGTTTGGCGTGCAACTCCAACGCCAACGGCCCCGGCAAGCGCACAGTGCCGCAATCGGAGTTCCGCCTCGAACGGCGTTCGCTTTTTTCACAATACGAGATACAATTAGTTTTCCGTTGTCTGATGCGTCATCTGATTTCTCCCCATGAGCGACACCAACCCGGATCCCAAGACTTCGATCCAGGTGATCGAACGCATGATGCGCCTGCTGGACGCCCTTGCTGCGCATAGCGACCCGGTCAGCCTGAAAGAACTCGCCCAACGCACCGAGCTGCACCCTTCGACCGCCCATCGCATCCTGAACGACATGGTGACGTGCAGGCTGGTCGACCGGTCCGACCCGGGCACGTACCGGCTGGGCATGCGCCTCCTCGAACTCGGCAACCTGGTGAAAGCGCGCCTGTCGGTACGCGACGCCGCACTGATGCCGATGCGCGAACTGCACCGCCAGACTGGCCAGACGGTCAATCTATCGGTCCGTCAGGGCGACGAGATCGTCTATATCGAACGCGCGTATTCCGAACGCTCAGGCATGCAGGTCGTGCGTGCCATCGGCGGGCGGGCGCCGCTCCACCTGACTTCTGTCGGCAAGCTGTTTCTCGCCGCCGACGAATCGACCCGCGTACGCGCCTATGCCACCCGCACTGGCCTGTCGGGTCACACGCAGAACAGCATTACCGATCTCGCCAAGCTCGAGCGCGAATTGCTGCATGTGCGTCAACAATCCTGCGCGCGCGATAACGAAGAGCTCGAACTTGGTGTTCGCTGCATTGCGGCAGGCATCTATGACGATACGGGCAAGCTCGTTGCCGGGCTGTCGCTGTCCGCACCTGCCGACCGGCTGCAGGATTCCTGGCTCGGTCAACTGAGCCAGACCGCACTGGTCATTTCAGAGTCGCTCGGCTATCGGCCTGAAGCGCAACCGGGACAGGCTCACGCCCAGCACGCGTAACCGTTCGTTGCCCTGTTTCGGCTCGGCCGCATAAGCAAAAAGCCCCGCAACAGCGGGGCTTTTTGCTTTCAGACAGCCGTTCGCGAACAGCAAACAACTCAGGTACCCGAGCCGCCAGCGTCGGCGCTTGTGATATGCCCGTCACCACCGTTGTCCAGCCACGTACGCAAGCGCGTCGCATCGGCGAAACGCGAATACTTGCCCGACGAATCGAGCAGCACGATGATCATCGGATGGCCATTGATGGTTGTCTGCATCACGAGACATTCGCCCGCTTCGTTGATGAAGCCGGTCTTCTGCAGACCGATATCCCACGTCGGGTTGCGCACCAGCGCGTTCGTGCTGTTGTACGCGAGCATGCGCTTGCCCGTGTTCACCTCATAGCTGCGGTCAGTCGAGAAACGACGAATCATCGGGTATTGATACGCCGCGTTCACCATCTTCACGAGATCGCGAGCGCTCGAGACGTTCTGGCTCGTCAGACCCGTCGGGTTCTCGAAGTGCGTGTCGTTCATGCCGAGAGCCTTCGCCTTCGCGTTCATCGCCGCGAGGAACGCTGGCCGGCCGCCCGGGAAATAGCGCGACAGCGCGGCCGCCGCGCGGTTTTCCGACGCCATCAACGCGATATGCAGCATGTCCTCGCGTGACAGCACCGAGCCGACAGACAGGCGCGAGCCCGTGTTCTTCTCGTAATCGCGATCTTCGTCGGTAACCTCGATCTGCTCGGTCATTGCCGCTTTCGAGTCAAGCACCACCATCGCGGTCATCAGCTTGGTGATCGACGCGATCGGCACGACGGCGCGCGAATTTTTGTCGAAGAGCGGTTCGGACGAATTCTGATCGACCACGTACGCCACGCTGGAACGCAACATCAGTGCGTCGGGCGTCTCATGCAGCCCAAACGCCTGACCGACGGTGGGTTGACGCGGTTCGAAGGCGACCCTGCGCATGGCCAAATGATGGCGGCCGTTCATCGTGTAAGAGACGCGCTTTTTCTTCACCACGGTGCGCGGCGCATCATCGGCGTTCGCCGCCACAGCTTTCGCTGTCTTCGGCGACCCGGCTGCTGCCGCAGCGGTCTTTTTAGCGGAACGGGTAGCCTTCGCCGGCTTGGCGGGCGCGGTGGTCGACGCGGCAAAAGCGTCGATCGGCGCTGCGAACGCCGCTGTGATGACGAGGGAAGCGGCCACCGACAGAGCGGTGCCCAAGGCCGCGCCGTGGATCACTTTCAGCGACGAAAACATGTCGGTTTTCATTGGTGTTCTGTATAGAGCGGCTCGAGTTGTCCGCAAGTGTAGTAAAGCCACGAAAAATTAGCAATATTAAGCACTTAAACGCGCTCTTTAAACCGGCTTGTAAGGTCCGATTGTAAATTACCAATAAGTACGGCGCGCCCGATCAGAAAAAACGATCAGAAGCGCCGGAATTCGTTTGCGCATCAAGCTGAGCTCGATATCTGACTCCCAGCATAACGGCAAATTCGAAACAATCTTGATCAGGGGAAATACGCTGTCGTTACTGACAACCGGCATCCGGATGCCGGCCTGATGGCCGGGAACGGCCTCCGGGCTGCCGTCGACGTCGCTCCGCAACAGTCTTAAGCAGTCGCTGCGGAACCTCGTACGCGCATTCGACCTTGAAGTACCTGTAACGTTCAATGACAGATTTTGGTTTACTTGCCTTGACGATTTCCGGCCTCCAGGCTGGCCTGCTTCCCTATCGCAATACGCCCGCGGCAGTGCGCCGGGAGCCAGCATTTCGCGCACCAGCGCGGTGCGACGACTTTTTCCGGCGCGGTCATCCCAATGTCATAGGTACTTCATAACCTGTTGTTTCATCGATAATTTCTCGCTATTGTGCGACGCACAAAAAGTGCTTGACATTCAAAACGGCTGTCCTAAAATGGTAACCATTGTTGCGATGCACAAAACATCGTTACCGATTGTGTAGTTGACTGGTTTTGCCATTAACCCAACACGGTCTGCACCAGACGGATCGTATTCCAGGAGCGTAAACATGACTCTGCTGACCCCTGAGCAAATCGCCGCAGCACAAAAAACCAACCTCGAAACCCTGTTTGGCCTGACGGCCAAGGCGTTCGAAGGCGTCGAAAAGCTCGTCGAACTGAACCTGCAAGTGGTGAAGTCGACGCTCGCGGAAAGCCAGGAAAATGCACAACGTGCTCTTTCGGTGAAGGACGCGCAGGAACTCCTCACGCTGCAAGCCAGCCTCGCGCAACCGGTGGCTGAAAAGGTCCTGTCGTACGGCCGTCACGTGTATGAAATCGCATCGGCAACGCAAGCTGAATTTGCCCGCGTCGCTGAAGCACAGTATGAAGAGCAGAACCGCAAGGTGCAGTCGCTCGTCGAGAACGTCGCGAAGAATGCTCCGGCCGGTTCGGAAACCGCTGTCGCTGTGATCAAGTCGGCCATCACCGCCGCCAACACCACGTACGAAACGGTCCACAAGGCTACGAAGCAAGCCGTCGAAATCGCTGAAAGCAACTTCAACGCAGCGGCTACCGCCGCGTCGAAGGCTGCCTCCCAGGCAGCAGCGCAGGCATCGCGCTCCGCCAAGAAGGCTGTTTAAGCTAAACGGACGTCGGTAACCTCCAGACGAAGCAACAGCGCCACGCAGTTCGCCGTGTAACGCGGCCACTGCGTGGCCCGACGCTCCGATACGTTCGAACAGTGCGTATCGTTTTCCCGGCCACCGCCGGGTTCTTTTTTTGGAGCGCCGGTTTTGTCGGCTGTCAGGCCGGCTTTCCTGGCGGTTGACCGGTCTGCCGTTACATCCCAGCCGAAAAAAACGGCGCGCCCCATCAAGGGCGCGCCGTTTTGCCTTGTCCCCTGCGGGGGTTACTTCTTTTTCTGCGGAGGCAGATCCGTACAGACGCCTTCATACAACTCGGCAGCCATACCGATCGATTCGCCAAGCGTCGGGTGCGGGTGGATCGTCTTGCCGATATCCGTCGCGTCCGCGCCCATTTCGACGGCCAGACAGACTTCGCTGATCAGGTCGCCAGCGTTCAGACCGACGATGCCGCCACCGATCACGCGGTGCGTCGCCTCGTCGAAGATCAGCTTCGTGAAGCCTTCGTCGCGGCCATTGGCAATCGCACGGCCCGAAGCGGCCCACGGGAACACCGCCTTGCCGTATTTGATGCCTTCGGCCTTGCACTGGTCTTCCGTCTTGCCGGCCCATGCCACTTCCGGATCCGTGTACGCCACCGACGGAATCTGCAGCGCGTCGAAGTACGCTTTCTCGCCGTGCGCCACTTCCGCGGCGACGTGCGCTTCGTGCACGGCCTTGTGCGCCAGCATCGGCTGACCGATGATGTCGCCGATCGCGAAGATGTGCGGCACATTCGTGCGCATCTGCTTGTCGACTTCGATGAAGCCACGGTCCGTGACCGCAACGCCCGCCTTCTCCGCACCGATCTTCCTGCCGTTCGGGCTGCGTCCCACTGCGACGAGCACGAGGTCATAACGTTGCGCTTCGGCCGGCGCCTTTTCGCCTTCGAACGACACGTAAATACCGTCGTCCTTCGCGACGGCTCCGGTCGTTTTGGTCTTCAGCATCACGTTCGCGAAACGCTTGCTGTTGTACTTCTCCCAGACCTTGACGAGATCGCGGTCAGCGCCTGCCATCAGAATGTCGAGCATTTCGACGACTTCGATCTGCGCGCCGAGCGTCGCGTACACGGTTGCCATTTCGAGACCGATGATGCCACCGCCGACGACGAGCATGCGCTGCGGAATCTGGCGCAACTCCAGCGCGCCGGTCGAATCGACGACGCGCGGATCGTCCGGCATGAACGGCAGCTTCACGGCCTCCGAACCGGCTGCGATGATCGCCTGTTTGAACTTGACGACCTTCTTGCCGCTTTCGGTCTGCACTTCCATATGGTGCGGATCGACGAATGTACCGGTGCCCGTTACGACTTCGACTTTGCGCATCTTCGCCATGCCGGCGAGGCCGCCGGTCAGCTTCCTGACGACGCCCGACTTGAAGTCGCGCAGCTTGTCGAGATCGATCTGCGGCTTGCCGAACGTGATGCCGTGCGAGCCGAGCGCTTCGGCCTCATCGATAACGAGGGCCGTATGTAGCAGCGCCTTCGACGGAATACAGCCGACGTTCAGACACACACCGCCGAGCGTCGCATAACGTTCGACGAGCACGGTCTTCATACCGAGGTCGGCCGAGCGGAACGCAGCCGAATAGCCGCCGGGGCCCGAGCCGAGCACGACCATGTCGCACTCGATATCCGCGTTGCCCGAAAAACTGCCGGCCTGCGGCGCAGCGGTAGCCTGCTTCTGCGCTGCCGGTTGTGCGGCCGCTTGCGCAGGCGCTTTCTCAGGCTCTTTCGCGGCTTCTACAGACGCTGCTTTGGCCGATCCGGCACCGGCCGACTCGACGATAGCGATGACGGTGCCTTCCGATACCTTGTCACCGGTTTTGACCCTGACTTCCTTGACGGTGCCAGCGGTATCGCTCGGTACTTCGATGGAAGCCTTGTCGGATTCGAGCGTCATCAGCGCCTGTTCAACCTCGATGACGTCGCCCGGTTTGATATTCACTTCGATGACATCGACATCCTTGAAATCACCGATGTCCGGTACCTTCACTTCGACGAGACTCATTACTGTCCCCTTCTCTTATTGACCGGGTTGATGACGGAGCGCCGCCGAAAGATTGTTTTCATCGGGCCTGAAAGCTGGCCTTTACCTACTTTTCTTTGGAAGACGCCCCGAAGGAAGTCCCCTTGCGGGACAAGGAAAAGTAGGTGCCGCCCCGCACAGGGGCAGCGCCAATTGACCGACGAGAAAGCAGGTTCAGCGAGCGACGTGGATAAAAGTCAAATCCACGTCCCAGCGCCAGCGCGTCCAAGCAACAATCAAAGAATCACACGCCGGAAATCGGCAAGAATCGCAGCAAGATAAGCGTTGAAGCGAGCCGCTTCAGCGCCATCGATCACGCGATGGTCGTAAGACAACGACATCGGCAGGATCAGCCGCGGCACGAACTGCTTGCCATCCCAAACCGGCTTCATCGCGCCGCGCGACAGGCCGAGAATCGCGACTTCAGGCGCATTGATGATCGGCGTGAAATGCGTCCCGCCAATCCCGCCCAGCGACGAAATCGAGAAACATCCGCCCTGCATCTGATCCGGCTTCAGCTTGCCTTCGCGGGCTGCCTTCGACAGATCGGCCATTTCCTTCGCGATATCGACGAGCCCCTTCCTGTCCGCATCGCGGATCACCGGCACGACGAGCCCATTCGGCGTATCGGCGGCAAACCCGACGTGGTAGTACTGCTTGAAGACGAGGTTGTCGCCATCGAGGCTCGCGTTGAACGTCGGGAATTTCTTCAAGGCGAACACCACCGCCTTGATCACGAATGCCAGCATCGTGAACTTCACGCCAGCCTTCTCATGTTCCTTGTTCAGTTGCACGCGCAACGCTTCGAGTTCGGTGATGTCCGCTTCGTCGTTGTTCGTGACGTGCGGGATCATGACCCAGTTGCGATGCAGGTTCGCGCCCGAGATCTTCTTGATGCGCGACAGCGGCTTCGGATCGACCGGACCGAACTTCGCGAAATCGACCTTCGGCCACGGCAGCAGATTCAGCTCGCCGCCACCTGCTGCAGCCGGCGCAGCCGCCGGTGCCGCGCGCTGGCCTGTCATCACACCCTTCACGAAAGCGGTGATGTCGTCCTGCGTGATGCGGCCCTTCGGACCCGTACCCTGCACACGCGACACATCCACCCCCAGCTCGCGTGCGAACTTGCGCACTGAAGGCGAAGCATGGCTCGCGCTGCGTGTACCGCCCTCGCCCGCCGGAATCAGCGGGGCCTGAGCGAGCGCAGACGGCGCGGCCGGAGCCGGCGCAGGCGCCTGTGGCGCATCGGACGGCGGCTCTACTTCATGCTTCGGCGCCGGCGCAGCAGCAGCTGCGCCACCCGCGCTTTCGAGCAGCACGATCACGGAGCCTTCCGACACCGCATCGCCCACCTTGACCTTGATTTCCTTCACAACGCCGGCGGCCGGGCTCGGCACATCCATGGTCGCCTTGTCGGACTCGAGCGTGACGAGCGACTGTTCCTTCTCGACCCTGTCGCCGACCTTCACGCCGATCTCGATCACCGGCACATTCTTGTAGTCGCCGATGTCGGGCACCTTCACTTCCTGCACAGCGCCGCCCGCAGCGGGCGCGGCAGCCGGCGCCGCGGCCGGAGCAGCAGGCGCCGCAGCGGCAGGCTGAGCCGCAGCCGGGGCTGCCGCCGCGCCACCTGCAGCGCTTTCCAGCACGACGATCAGCGAGCCTTCCGACACGTTGTCGCCGACCTTCACCTTCACTTCCTTGATCGTGCCCGCAGCCGAACTGGGCACATCCATCGTCGCCTTGTCGGATTCGAGCGTAACGAGCGACTGCTCTTTTTCGACGGTATCACCCGCCTTCACCAGCACCTCGATCACAGGGATGTCCTTGTAATCGCCGATGTCCGGGACTTTGACTTCGATCGCTTGACTCATTGTTAGTGTCTCCTGGGCCGCGCACGCCTCCCTGCCTTTTCAGGCAGGGAGACGCACGCATGGCACTCGGGGGCGATGCCTTAGACGGTCATCGGGTTGGGTTTGGCAGGATCGAGGTTGTACTTCTTGAGCGCCTCGGCGACGACCTTGCGTTCGATCGTACCTTCGTCTGCGAGCGCATTCAACGCCGCGACGGTAACCCAGTAACGATCCACTTCGAAGAAGTGACGCAGCTTTTCGCGCGTGTCCGAGCGGCCGAACCCGTCGGTACCGAGCACGACGAAGCGTTGCGGCACGAAGGCGCGGATCTGCTCCGTGAGCGCACGGACGTAGTCGGTCGATGCGATGACCGGACCCTGCGCGTCCTTCAGCAGCTTCTCGACATGCGAGAGCTTCTTCTCTTCGGTCGGGTGCAGCAGGTTCCAGCGCTGGACTTCGTGGCCTTCGCGCGCGAGTTCGGTGAAACTCGGCACGCTCCACAGGTCGGCTGCGACACCCCAGTCGTTCTTCAGCAGGTCGGCGGCAGCGATCACTTCGTTGAAGATCGTGCCCGCGCCCATCAACTGGACACGTGGCGCCTTCTTGTCAGCGTCGGCTTTCCTGAAGGCGTACATGCCCTTGATGATGTCGGCCGCTACGCTATCGCCCTGCGGAATCGCCGGGTGTTCGTAGTTCTCGTTCATCACCGTGATGTAGTAATACACGTCGTCCTGGTCAGCGACCATGCGGCGCAGGCCATCCTGCATGATGACCGCGAGTTCGTAGCCGAACGTCGGGTCATAGCTCAGGCAGTTCGGCACCGAAGCGGCCCACATGAGCGAGTGCCCATCTTCGTGCTGGAGACCTTCGCCGTTCAGCGTCGTACGGCCGGCCGTGCCGCCGAGCAGGAAACCGCGCGCACGCATGTCGCCGGCGGCCCATGCCAGATCGCCGATGCGCTGGAAGCCGAACATCGAATAGAAGATGTAGAACGGGATCATGATCTCGCCGTGCGTCGAGTACGACGTCGCGGCTGCGATCCAGTCACACATCCCGCCGGCTTCGTTGATCCCTTCCTGCAGAATCTGGCCGGTTTCCGATTCGCGGTAAAACATCAGCTGGTCGGAATCTTCCGGAACGTACTTCTGGCCTTCCTGATTCCAGATACCGATCTGGCGGAAGAGACCCTCCATACCGAACGTACGCGATTCGTCCGGCACGATCGGCACAACGCGTTTGCCGAGCGACTTGTCCTTCAGCAGGATGTTGAGAATCCGCACGAACGCCATCGTCGTCGAGATCTCGCGGCCTTCGCCCGTGCCCTTCAGCAGCGGCTCGAACGCGGCGAGATCCGGCACCGGCAGCGATTCCGCCTTCCGGCGACGCGCCGGCAGATAACCGCCCAGATCCTGGCGGCGGCTGCGCATGTACTCGAGTTCCTTCGAACCTTCTTCGAACTTGAGGTACGGCACGTGGACGAGATCGTCGTCGGAGATCGGCAGACGGAACTGGTCGCGGAATTTCTTCAGCTGATCCACCTGCATCTTCTTCTGCTGGTGGGTAATGTTCATCGCCTGGCCGGCTTCGCCCATGCCGTAGCCCTTGATCGTCTTGGCGAGGATCACGGTCGGCTGGCCCTTCGTCTGCGATGCTTCGTGGAACGCCGCGTAGATCTTGTGCGGGTCATGGCCGCCGCGGTTCAGGTTCCAGATCTCATCGTCAGACCAGTCGGAAACCAGCGCCTTCAGTTCCGGCGTATTGAAGAAGTGCTCGCGGACAAAGGCGCCCGACTCCGACTTGTACGTCTGGTATTCGCCGTCGACCACATCCATCATCCGGCGCATCAGCACGCCCGACTTGTCGCGTGCGAAGAGCGCATCCCAGCGGCTGCCCCAGATCACCTTGATCACATTCCAGCCGGCGCCGCGGAACTCGCTCTCGAGCTCCTGGATGATCTTGCCGTTGCCGCGCACCGGGCCGTCGAGACGCTGCAGGTTGCAGTTGATGACGAACACGAGGTTCTCGAGGCGTTCGCGGCCAGCCATGCCGATCGCGCCGAGCGATTCCGGTTCATCCGTTTCGCCGTCGCCGAGGAACGCCCAGACCTTGCGGCCTTCCGTCTTCGCAATGCCGCGCGCCTGCAGGTACTTCATGAAGCGCGCCTGATAGATCGCCATGATCGGGCCGAGACCCATCGAGACGGTCGGGAACTGCCAGAAATCCGGCATCAGCCACGGGTGCGGATACGACGAGATGCCCTCGCCGCCCACTTCCTGGCGGAAGTTGTCGAGCTGGTTCTCGGTCAGACGGCCGAGCAGGAACGCGCGCGAGTACACACCCGGAGACGAGTGGCCCTGCACGAACACCAGATCGCCGCCGTGCTTGTCCGACGGCGCGTGCCAGAAGTGGTTGTAGCCGACGTCATACAACGTCGCGGCCGAAGCGAACGAGGCGATATGGCCGCCGACGTTCGTGTCCTTGCCCGCGCGCAGCACCATCGCGATGGCGTTCCAGCGCGTGTATGAACGGATGCGGTGTTCGACATCCTGGTCGCCAGGATTATTTGCCTGACGTGAAACCGGGATCGTGTTGATGTAGGGGGTGTTGGCCGAGAATGGCAGATGCTCGCCGTGGACACGCGCAAATTCGATCTGTTTTTCGATCAGATAGTGAGCGCGGTCCGGCCCGACCGCAGAAATCACGCCATCCAGTGCTTCCAGCCATTCACCGGTTTCCTGTGGGTCGTCGTCTTTTTCGGCGGCGACATATTTCATCACTTCGTCGGGTACAGCGGACATGCTCGTCTCCTGAGTATGGGGAACGCTCTATGAACAGACGACGCGGACGAAGCCCGACCGCGACAACTTTCGGGCGATTGTAATAAGGGGGCCAACCTCCACGCAACAAAAATTTCAAATTGCGAGATCATTTCTCATAATGCGGTAAATTGCTGCGGCGCACACTGAATTCACCGGCCTCCTGCAGATACGTCGGCTAGTTTGCTCCGATTAGAGCCGCTTTCGGTCATTTTTTGCGTCATTTCGCCACGACTCGCTGCGTTACAATGCCAGCCATGTTGACCGATCGGCTTTTCGCACGCTCGGCGCGACCGTCCGGTTCGCCGGCGGATACGTCGCCGTCTCGCTGGCACCATGGACCATGGTGGTCGAATTCCTATTTGCTGACGCCGCTCCTGTCGATCCTCGTGTTCCTGATCGTCATGAGTCTGATTCTGTGGAGCCTGAACCGGCGCGAACAGCAGCAGCAGGAAGACACGCTCTACCGTAACGTCGCGTGGGCGCAGCAGCAGATCCGCCTGTCCATGACGGGCGCCCAGGAACAGATCCAGGCGCTGGCGCGCGACCTCGCCGCCGGCCATGCCGACCAGCATTCGTTCCAGGTGTCCACGGCGGACATCATGCAGGGGCATCCCGAGATCCTCTACATGAACTGGTACACGAGCCTGCAGCAGCCGCGCTGGCCGAACACCGCGCTGCCGCTCTTCGGCCAGCGTCTCGCGAAACCCAACGACGCGCAGATGGACGAAGCTGTGAAGGCCGCCTTCGCCGAGGCGCGCAACACGCGCCGCCAGGTCTATTCGCCGCTCATCTACGACGATGTCGGAAACGGTTATCTGACGCTGCAAACGCCGGTGTTCCGCGACCGTGAGTTCCTCGGCACGATTGCGGCCGTGTTTTCGATCGAAGGCATTCTCAAGCACGACATCCCGCCCGAGCTGTCCGCGAAGTACAAGATCTCGATCATCGACGTGAACAACCACGAGCTGGCCACGACGTCGACGCGCCCGCGCCTGCCGCGCGATGCGTTCTACGACCTGCCGCTCGATCCGCCGGGCCAGGGCGTGTCGGTGCGCGTGTACGCGTACCCGCAGATGACCAACTTCACGAACAACACGCTCGTGTGGCTGGTGGCCGGCCTGTCGTGTTTCGTGCTGTGGAGCCTGTGGAGCCTCTGGAAGCACACGCGCCAGCGCTTCGAAGCGCAGCAGGCGCTGTATGCCGAAGCGTTCTTCCGGCGCGCGATGGAGAACTCCGTGCTGATCGGCATGCGCGTGCTCGACATGCACGGGCGCATCACGCACGTCAACCCCGCCTTCTGCCGCATGACCGGCTGGGACGAAAGCGACCTGAACGGCAAGACGGCGCCCTTCCCTTACTGGCCGCGCGACGCGTACCCCGAAATGCAGCGCCAGCTCGACATGACGCTGCGCGGCAAGGCGCCGTCGTCGGGGTTCGAGCTGCGCGTGCGCCGCAAGGACGGGTCGCTGTTCCACGCGCGCCTGTATGTCTCACCGCTGATCGACAGTTCCGGACGCCAGACCGGCTGGATGTCGTCGATGACCGACATCACCGAGCCGAAGCGCGCGCGCGAGGAACTCGCTGCGGCGCATGAACGTTTCACGACCGTGCTCGAAAGCCTCGACGCCGCCGTGTCCGTCCTCGCCGCCGACGAAGCCGAGCTGCTCTTCGCCAACCGCTATTACCGGCATCTGTTCGGCATCCGCCCGGACGGCCATCTGGAACTGGCAGGGGGCGGCTTCGACAGTTCCCAGGCGTCGTCGGATTCGATCGACATGGTCGACACGTACGCCGGCCTGCCCGCCGCCGCGCTGACCGAAAGCACCGCCGACGCGCAGGAAGTCTACGTGCAGGGCATCCAGAAATGGTTCGAAGTGCGGCGCCAGTACATCCAGTGGGTGGACGGCCATCTGGCGCAGATGCAGATCGCGACCGACATCACGACCCGCAAGCAGGCTCAGGAACTCGCGCGCCAGCAGGACGAAAAACTGCAGTTCACGAGCCGCCTGATGACGATGGGCGAAATGGCGTCTTCGCTCGCGCACGAACTGAACCAGCCGCTCGCCGCTATCAATAACTATTGCTCGGGAACCGTCGCGCTGGTTAAATCTGGTCGGACAACTCCTGACAACCTGTTGCCCGTGCTCGAAAAAACCGCCCAGCAGGCGGTGCGCGCCGGCATGATCATCAAGCGGATCCGCGAATTCGTGAAACGTAGCGAACCAAAGCGCCAGCCTACCCGCGTCGCCGATATCGTCGCGGATGCAGTCGGCCTTGCCGAGATCGAGGCGCGCAAGCGCCGGATCCGCATCGTCACCGATCTGCGCTCGCGTCTGCCGGTGATCTACGTCGACCCGGTGCTGATCGAGCAGGTCCTCGTGAATCTGCTGAAGAACGCCGCCGAAGCGATGCACGATGCGCGGCCGAACGCGGTCGATCCGGTGATCCGCGTCGTCGTGCGGCTCGACAGCGGCTTTGTCTGCGTCAGCGTGGTCGACCAGGGTCCGGGCGTCGACGAAGCGATGGCCGAGCGCCTCTTTGAACCGTTTTACAGCACCAAGTCCGATGGCATGGGTATGGGGCTCAATATTTGCCGCTCCATCATCGAGTCCCATCGCGGCCGCCTGTGGGTAGTGAACAACGTCGAAGCCGACGGTCACATCACAGGCGCCACGTTCCATTGCAGTCTGCCTATTGGAGAGCCGGACGGCCCGAGCAACGGCGGGTCAGAGGCGCCGACACCACAAACCGTTACGGGAGAGACATGAATACCCCAGTCACCACACAGGAAACCGTCTTTGTCGTCGATGATGACGAGGCCGTGCGAGATTCGCTGCGCTGGCTGCTGGAGGCGAACGGTTATCGCGTGCAGTGCTTCTCCAGCGCGGAGCAGTTCATCGACGCCTACCAGCCCGGCCAGCACGCGGGCCAGATCGCCTGCCTGATTCTCGACGTCCGGATGCAGGGCATGAGCGGGCTCGAGCTGCAGGAGCGCCTGATCACCGACAATGCGTCCTTGCCGATCATCTTCGTCACGGGTCACGGCGACGTGCCGATGGCTGTGTCGACGATGAAAAAAGGTGCAATGGACTTCATCGAGAAACCGTTCGACGAAGCCGAACTGCGCAAGCTGGTCGAGCGCATGCTCGACAAGGCGCGCAGCGAAAGCAGCAGCGTGCAGCAGCAGCGCGCCGCCGCGGAGCGCCTCGGCAAGCTGACGGCCCGCGAACACCAGGTGCTGGAGCGGATCATCGCCGGACGGCTCAACAAGCAGATCGCCGACGACCTCGGTATCAGCATCAAGACCGTCGAAGCACACCGCGCGAACATCATGGAAAAGCTCAACGTCAACACAGTCGCCGATCTGCTGCGACTCGCGTTGTCGAACAAGCCGCAACCGCAGTAACCCGCCTGCCTCGCGTGCTGAAGAGACCCGGACCGGGCTCTTCAGCACGCCCAAGCCGCACCACCCCTTCCGAAAGACCCCGCGCCCAGCGCCGGCGAAGCCCTGCGCGCTCGGCCCGCGCGGGCGGCGACGGTATAATGTCCGACTTCGCAGCGACGCAGAATCTGTGCCGCGCGCTTTTCGCGACCCGACACCTTCGTGCCGAAAAGCGCCACGACGCACGCACCGTGTCGCGCACCCCGCATCCCGAACTGCCCATTCTCGACCGACCATGACAGCCACCCTCATCGACGGCAACGCCCTCTCCAGGACCCTTCGCGCCGACGTCGCCAGCCGCGCCGCCGCCCTTACCGCCCGTGGCCATCAGCCGGGCCTCGCCGTCGTGCTGGTCGGCGACAATCCGGCAAGCGAAGTGTATGTCCGCAACAAGGTCAAGGCCTGTCAGGACAACGGGCTCTTTTCGTCCTACGACCGCTACCCTGCAACGTTGCCGGAAGCCGATCTGCTTGCGCGCATCGACGAACTGAACCGCGATCCGAAGATCCACGGCATCCTCGTCCAGTTGCCGCTGCCGCCGCATATCGACAGCCACAAGGTGATCGAAGCAATTGCCCCTGAGAAGGATGTCGACGGTTTTCACGTGGCCAACGCAGGCGCGCTGATGACCGGCATGCCGCTGTTCCGGCCATGCACGCCGTATGGCGTGATGAAAATGTTCGAGGCCTACGACATCCCGCTGAAAGGCGCGGATGCGGTGGTGATCGGCCGTTCGAACATCGTCGGCAAGCCAATGGCGCTGCTGCTGCTCGAAGCCGGCGCAACCGTCACGATCTGCCACAGCAAGACGCGCGATCTGGCCGCGAAGACGCGCAACGCCGACGTCGTCGTCGCCGCGACCGGCCGCCGCAACATCCTGACGGCCGACATGGTGAAGCCGGGCGCAGCGGTGATCGACGTCGGCATGAACCGCGACGACGCAGGCAAACTGTGCGGCGACGTCGATTTCGCCGGGGTCAAGGAAGTGGCCGGTTTTATCACGCCGGTGCCGGGCGGGGTCGGCCCGATGACGATCACGATGCTGCTCGTGAATACCATCGAAGCCGCCGAGCGCGCCGCAGGCGCGGTATAACCGGCGTGCAGTCCGATGGCAACGCATGCGGCCATCGGACACTACCGCGCGTTTCCGTCCGCTACGGCATCAGCGCGCGGCGCTATCGGCGGCGATGGCCGGCACAGGATGAACCGTCTCACGTGCAAGGCGGCCCCGGCACCAGGCGAGCACAGGACGTTCGACGAAGTGCCATGAAGCGGCCGCACAGAGCAGAATGAACGGTGCAGCGACCAGCGTGGCTTGAACGTGATTCAGATGGGGAGCGACGCTCGCCACGGATTGCTGCATCATGAACCCGTATATATAGATTCCGAACGAGTAGTCGTTACGCGGCACAAAGCGGCGCAACGCGGGCGTCGAACCTGTCCATAGCACGCCGTACACGAAAGTCACATAGAAGAGCGGCTGGGCAGCGGCTGTGTCACGAAACACCAGAAAGATCATCAGGAACGCGGTTGCGGCCAGCCCGTTGATATGAACGCGATCGCGCCAGCTATAGAGCAGCATGCCACCCATGAAGAACAGTTCTGGCCAGAAGGAATAGCCGCCCGCCTTCTCGGAAAAATCGCGCAGCGACAGTTCGAACGGCGCAAATCGCACGCGTACGGCAAACGCCACGAGACCCATCGCGACGGCCACGAATACGCCACGGCGGCTCGATAAAAGACCCAGAACACCGGCGACAAGAACGATCAGATAGCACCTGACTTCGAGCGGCAGTGTCCATAGCGGCGCGCAGATATCGCGTTCGAACCGGTTGTGTTCAAACACCCCCGGCAACACCCAGCCTCGTTTGAACGCGAGGGTGGACGCGTTGTCGAGGTTCATCCACGTCGTATGCGACGCGAAGTATTCTGACAACGGCAAGGTCGTGAACAATGGCCCGATCACGAAGATGGCAAAGAGCGAGCCCCCCGCAACCGCCGGCCAGAGGCGCGCAACGCGCAACGCGATGAAACGCGGCGCCGAACGCTGCCGGTCGTAACTCGCCGTCACGAGAATGCCGCTCATCAGGAAGAACGCATACACGCCGAGACTGCCCAGGCCGTCGAACCCCAGTGCGGTACCCAGCGGGTCGATCGCGGGATCATTGGGCTGCATGAGGTACGCATGGCACCAGACCACCAGAATGGCAGCGACCAGACGCACCAGATCGAAGTTGTTCCCCTTGCGAGATAGTGCTTGCGAGAGATTCATCGCCTTGATCATCCAGGAAAGACGGGAAATGGCCTCCGGACAGGCTGCCTGCGCGCCGCGATGGCCAGACTTGAATCGTCGCGCAAGGCACCGGCGCTCACTGTGCGTTGCGTCACAGTTCAGACCAGGACGGCCTGCCCGACCATCACGGCCCACGCCAGAAGCGCCAACTTCTGATAATTTGCTGCTTGACCCGGTTGGAAACGGCGTGTCCCGCCCCAATAATCCGGTTATGGGAAGCCGTACGCCCCGCCCCGCGTTGCCCTTTTTATCCGCGACAGACAGGAAGCCTTATGTCAGCCAACACCCGCACGAATCCGGACAATCCGCTCCTCGATTTCACCGACCTGCCGCGCTTTGGCGAAATCCGCCCTGAACATGTCACCCCGGCTCTCGACGTGCTGCTTGCCAACGCAAACGCCGCGGTCGAACGCGCCAGCGCGCCGGTGACGCCCGCGTCATGGGCCGACGTCGTCGAACCCGTCGAGCGGGCGACGGAACCGCTGTCGCGCGCCTGGGGCGTGGTCGGCCACCTGAACGCCGTGGCCGACACGCCAGAATTGCGCGCCGCCTACGGCGAAAACCTGCCGCGCGTGACCGAATTCTGGTCGAGCGTCGGCCAGAATCTCGCGCTTTACGAGAAATACAAGGCGCTCGCGGCAAGCCCCGACTTCTCGTCGCTCACGGGCGAACGCAAGAAAATCCTCAACAACGCGCTGCGCGATTTCCGCCTGTCGGGCGCCGAACTGCCGGAAGACCAGAAGCCCCGTTTCGCCGAATTGCAGGAGCGCCAGGCCGCGCTGTCGAAATCGTTTTCCGATCATGTGCTCGACGCGACCAATGCCTATGCCTACATCGCCACGAGCGAAGCCGAGCTGGCCGGCCTGCCGGAAGACGTCATCGAAGGTGCCCGCGAAGCTGCGCAGAAAGACGGCAAGGACGGCTGGAAATTCACGCTGCATTTCCCCTCGTATTTCCCGGTGATGCAGTACTCCGAAAACCGCGCGATGCGCGAGACGATGTACCGCGCGTATGTGACGCGCGCCTCCGAACTGGGTGCAGCGTACGGCAACGGCAAGACCGAATGGGACAACACCGCGATCGTCGCCGGGCAGCTGGAACTTCGTGACGAAGAAGCGCAGATGCTTGGCTTTAATAATTTTGCGGAAGTGTCCCTCACACCGAAGATGGCCGAGTCGCCGGCGCAGGTGATGGGGTTTCTCGAAGATCTCGCCACGCGCGCACGTCCGCACGCCGAACAGGACTGGAAGGAGCTGCGCGAATTCGCCGCCAGCGAACTCGGCCTGACCGAGATGCAGCCATGGGACATGACGTTTGCCGGCGAGCGTCTGCGCCAGAAGCGCTATTCGTTCTCCGAGAACGAGGTCAAACAGTACTTCCCTGAAGACGCGGTGCTGAAGGGTCTGTTCAAAGTCACCGAGACGCTGTTCGATGTGCGCATCCGTCGCGATGAGGCGACCGTGTGGCATCCGGACGTGCGCTTCTTCCGGGTCGAGAATCAGGACGGCGGCCTCGTCGCGCAGTTCTACCTCGACCTCTACGCGCGCGAAGGCAAACGCGGCGGCGCATGGATGGACGATGCGCGTACGCGTCGCAAGCTCGCGGAAGGCGGCGTGCAAACGCCGGTCGCGTACCTCACGTGCAACTTCTCGGCGCCGGTCGGTGGCAAGCCCGCGTGCTTCACGCATGATGAAGTGATCACGCTCTTCCACGAATTCGGCCACGGCCTGCATCACATGCTGACGCGTGTCGACGAACTCGGCGTGTCGGGCATCAACGGTGTCGAATGGGACGCGGTCGAACTGCCCTCGCAGTTCATGGAGAACTTCTGCTGGGAGTGGGATGTGCTGAGCGACATGACATCTCATGTCGAGACGGCTGCGCCGCTGCCGCGTCCGCTGTACGACAAGATGCTGGCCGCGAAGAACTTCCAGAGCGGCCTTGGCACGCTGCGCCAGATCGTCTTCTCGATGTTCGACATGACGCTGCACGTCGACTTCGATCCGTCCGGCCAGAAGAGCGCGAACGACCTCGCCCGCGAGATCAACGAGCGCTTCCACGTCGTGCCGCAGGCTTCTTTCTCGCGCTGGCCGAACACGTTCAGCCACATCTTCGCAGGCGGCTACGCGGCGGGCTACTACAGCTACAAGTGGGCGGAGGTGCTGTCCGCCGATGCGTACGCCGCGTTCGAAGAAGCCGCGAAGACCGCGAACGGCAGCGTCCTCGATGCCGCAACGGGCACCCGTTATCGCAAGGAGATTCTCGAAGTCGGCGGCAGCCGTCCGGCAATGGAATCGTTCAAGGCGTTCCGTGGCCGCGAGCCGACCATCGACGCGCTGCTGCGTCACAACGGCATGACGCCGGGCGTCGCGACGCATTGAGTCTCACAGCCATCTCTACGGTTATCTGAACGGCCGTAGCGAGACAAGGACAAAGCCGGTGATCGCCTGTGCGCTCACCGGCTTTTTTACGTGCGCGTGCACGTCCACGTCCGCTTGCGCGCGGCTAATCCCGCGAGGTGACGACGCTCAGCGGTACAGCCTGAAATCGACGTGGGCGGGTCGTCCAGGCAGCGTGAGCGTCGCCTGCGCGGCCGGTGAACGGCTGACCACCTTGCCGCGTCGGACCACGGCAAGCCGTGCCGCCCGCAGACGGATGGCTTCGACGGGATCGCGTGCATCGAGCAGCACGAGATTCGCATCGCAGCCTGGCGCGATGCCATACCCTTCGAGGCCGAGAATGCGTGCCGCGTTCACGGTGACGGCGTTAAAGCATGCCCGCATGCCGTCCTGGCCCGTCATCTGTGCAACGTGCAAGCCCATGTGCGCGACTTCGAGCATGTCGCCAGAACCCAGGCTGTACCAGGGGTCCATCACGCAGTCGTGACCGAAGGCGACATTGATCCCTGCAGCGAGCATTTCCGGCACGCGGGTCATGCCGCGGCGCTTCGGATAGGTATCGCTGCGGCCCTGCAAGGTGATGTTGATCAAGGGGTTTGCGATCGCCGCAACCCCTGCTTCGCGCATCAGCGGCAGCAGTTTGCTGACATAGTAGTTGTCCATGGAATGCATCGATGTCAGATGCGATCCGGTGACGCGCCCATGCAGCCCCAGACGATGCGTCTGGGCCGCGAGTGTTTCGATGTGACGCGACATCGGATCGTCGGACTCGTCGCAATGCATGTCGACGCGCAAGCCGTTTTCGGCTGCGTATTCGCACAGCAGACGGACCGACTCCGCCCCATCGGCCATCGTGCGTTCGAAATGCGGAATGCCGCCGACCACGTCGACGCCAAGCGAGATCGCACGCTTGAGATTGTCGAACGCGCCGGGACTGCGCAGCACGCCATCCTGTGGAAACGCAACCAGTTGCAGATCGAGATAGGGCGCCACGCGCCGCTTCACCTCGAGCAGCGCCTCGACCGCAAGCAGCCGGGGGTCGCACACATCGACGTGCGAACGGATCGCCAGCAGCCCGCGCGCGACGGCCCAGTCGCAGTACTGCAGAGCGCGCTCGACCAGCGCTTCCTGCGTCAGTTGCGGCTTGAGTTCGCCCCACAATGCGATGCCTTCGAGCAAGGTCCCTGACGCGTTCACGCGCGGCAGACCGTATGACAACGTGGCATCCATGTGGAAATGCGGATCGACGAACGGCGGTGTGACGAGCGATCCGGCGGCGTCGATTTCTTCCGGGGCCGTGGCGGCGAGATGGGGTTCGACGGCGAGAATGCGGCCGCCTTCGATGCCGATGTCGACAGGTTCGTTGCGACCAGGGGGAGAATCGGGCAGCACGGCACGACGGATGATCAGGTCCATAAGCGGCTCCTTTGACTGCCTTCGATTCTATCGGCGTCTAAAAGGCTGCGGGAGTCCGTGTCCGGAACGTCACGTTCAAGAGAGGCCATTCGTGTTCTTCCGAAACACGTGACTGTGAGACGAGGAAAGGAGATCATCGCCGATGACGGCAGGCCGCCCGCGTGGCTGTCGAAACGCTGCGGCACAAAACAAAAAACCCGCCGGAGCGGGTTTTTGTATGCGACCGGAAGATCGCAAGCTCACGCATGACATGCTTCGAAGCAGAAAACACCCTTGCCTCAAAAACAGTCGTATCGCACAAGCTATACAGCGTTGGTTGCGGGGACAGGATTTGAACCTGTGACCTTCGGGTTATGAGCCCGACGAGCTGCCAGACTGCTCCACCCCGCGTCAGAGGAACCGAATTGTACTGACGTACCCACAGCCCGTCAAACATTCATGCGAATTAATTTGCGCGCTTAAAGATCGGCTACCGAAGCGCCTTCGATCTTTCCATCGATGATGTCTGCGCCGTACTGACTCGCGCTGCGTTTCGCCACGCCGAAATCGGCGAACGTCAACTGACGTGTGAGGCGAAACACGCGGCTCGCCTTCGATCCGCTGATTGCGCCCGGACGGCATACGCGTACCGCAACGTCATAACCCTCGGCGTGCTTCTTATGGCCGTCGAACTTGTTGAACGCCCTCGAGAAAACCAGGGGATGTACTTCGAAGTCCTTGTACAGAACCGGGTAAGGATCGGCCATGATGGGCCCCCAAAACGTGTGTGTCGTTTCACTATACGCCGCGCGATGGCGTATCCCGCGAATTATTTACCCCTGGTCGACTGCAGGCACCTCAGGGCGCGGCCGCGCCGGGTCCGCGCACCGGTGAATCCCCAGACCGCCGTCGACGCCCTTCAGGTAAACTTGAAGGCCATCGCGCAGCCCATTTCGACACAGAATGAAAATCGCCACCTGGAACGTCAATTCCCTGAAGGTTCGCCAGCAGCATGTGATCGACTGGCTGGAACTTAGCCAGACCGATGTCCTGTGTCTGCAGGAGCTGAAACTGCCCGACGAAAAATTCCCGCGTGCCGATCTCGAGGCAAAGGGATATCGAAGCTGGTTCGCCGGCCAGAAGACATACAACGGCGTCGGCATCCTCGTGCGCAACGGCGTGGAAGTCGACGAGACCTCGATCGTGCGCAATATCCCCGGTTTCGACGACCCACAGCAGCGCGTGATCGCCGCGACGATAGCGGGCGTGCGCGTGATCTCCGCCTACTTCCCGAACGGCCAGGCGCCCGGCACCGACAAGTTCGTCTACAAGCTGGGCTGGCTCGATGCACTGCACGACTGGATCGCAGGCGAACTCACGCAGCATCCGAAACTCGCGCTGCTCGGCGACTACAACATCGCACCTGAAGACCGCGACGTGCACGACCCGAAGGCCTGGGAAGGCCAGAACCTCGTCTCGCCTGAAGAGCGCGCGCAGTTCGTGCGGCTCGTCGAACTTGGCCTCGTCGATGCATTCCGGCTCTTCGAGCATCCGGAAAAAACCTTCACATGGTGGGATTACCGGATGCTCGCGTTCCGGCGCAACGCGGGTCTGCGCATCGACCACGTCCTGCTGTCGAAGGCACTCGCGGCGACGTGCACCGCATGCGATGTCGACAAGGTGCCGCGTAAGTGGGACCAGCCGTCGGACCACGCGCCTGTCGTCGCACAGCTCGCTTGAGAACGCTCAGGCCGCACGAAGAGCGCGGCTAACAGGAAACGACAGCGCGATGATCCACATTGCGCCGTCGTCCTCCTGAGCAGGAAGAAGCAGCGACGTCTATCCGAGGCACGACCACAGAAAGCGGTACACCATCGCATCGTAGGCGGCGCGCTCCAGCGCATCGGAGCCCGCGCCGTGGCCTCCGTCCGTGTTCTCCCAGTACCACACGTCAACGTGTCCGAGCGCCTGCATGCGCGCCACCATCTTGCGGGCGTGTCCGGGATGCACGCGGTCGTCGCTCGTCGATGTGGTGAACAGCACCGGCGGATATTTCGCCTCAGCCGTCGCGCGGTGATACGGCGAATAGGCGGCGAGCGCGCGCGCTTCGTCGGGATCGTCCGGGTCGCCATATTCGTCCATCCATGACGCGCCCGCGTGCAGCAGGTGATAACGCTGCATGTCCAGGAGCGGCACCTCGCACACCACTGCGCCAAACAGTTCGGGACGCTGGGTCATACATGCGGCAACCAGCAGCCCGCCGTTGCTGCCACCCTGGATGCCGAGTTGCTCGGCCGTGGTCACGCCATCCGCAATGAGGGCCTCGGCAACGGCAATGAAATCGTCGAACGCACGCTGACGATCTTCGCGCTGGGCCGCCAGATGCCAGTCCGTTCCGAACTCGCCGCCACCGCGAATATGCGCGACGACGTAGACACCGCCCTCTTCCAGCCAGCCGATGCCGGGACCGACCAGGTAGTCCGGTGTGAGCGGCACGGCGAAGCCGCCGTAACCCGTCAGCAGACACGGGCTGGCAGTGGACGTTCGCGCCTCGAGTATGCTGCGCGCGCCGACGATCGTGTACGGCACCCGCGTGCCATCCTTCGACCGGGCATGGCCGCGCGTGACCGTCAACGGCTGGGCGTCGAACTGTGTCGGCCAGCGGTCGAGCAACTCCCACGCGGACAGGTCTTCTTTCGCGAGATCCGCGAGGCAGTATTCGGGCGGCTGCAGATAATCGTCGACATCGACGTAGACCTCGTCGTTGAGCGTCGACTCGATCGGCGACACGTCGACCTGCGCGGCCGGCGCGTCCTCGCGCGACGGAAACATGCGCGACTCCCACTGCCAGCCACCCTCCGCCGTCTGACGTGGTTGCCAGAGCCGGGTCCGGCTTTGCACGTCATCGAGCCAGGACACGATCAGGATGTTGCGCGTGTGCGTCCAGTCGCATGCGGACGTGAGCGGTGTGGGTATGAAAAGCGGGACGAAGCGGCGGCTGCCGGCCAGAAACTCGGTTTCGCGAATCGCGAGCAATGCGCCGCCTGGATAGTGCGCGTCGTTGCAATCCCAGTCGAGACGCGGCTCGAGCAACAGCCAGCCGTGCCAGCCGCCGACCGCGACGTGCGGCGGCACATCATAACGCTGCCAGGTTCCGCTGGCGTCGGGCCAGTACGTATGCGAGTCGAAGAAATCGACATCGCGCACGGCCGAATGACGCATTTCCACCGGATCGTAATGCGCCTCGACGCCGATGTCGTCGAACTCGCCGGCGAACACCACCGGTGCGTCGGCAAGCGCCGTGCCGCGTGTCCAGCGGCGCACCTCGCGCGGATAACCGGAACGCGTGAGCGTCGCCTCGCCGTTGTCCCAGCCGACGTACGCCGTATCGCGATCGATCCACGATACCGTGTGCTTGCCCGCCGTCGAAATCGCGAAGCCATCGTCGACGAACCGTTGACTGTCGATGTCGAACTCGCGCACCACCGTTGCATCGGAGCCGCCCGGCGACAGCGCGATCAGCGCGCGATCGCCATCGGGATAGAGGATGTCGATACCGGCGCACACCCACGGCGTGGCTTCCGCCTCGCCGAGCGCATCGACGTCGAGCAGGTTCTGCCATTGCGGCTTGCCGCTGCGCCAGCTTGCCCACGGCGTGCGTCGCCACACGCCCTTCGGATTGCGATCGTCCTGCCAGAAATCGTACGCCCAGTCTTTCCAGCGAGTCGGGATAACAGGCCGTTCGCGCGGCAGATACGCGCTGGCAAGACGCTGCGTGAGCGTATCGAAGCGCTCGCCACTGCGCCGCGCGCTGCGCGTGCGCGCGTTTTGCTGCTCGACCCACGCGAGCGACACAGGCGCATGAAGTTCTTCGAGATGCAGGAATGGATCGGGACTACGAGGCCAGGGGCGTGCAACGGGCATGGTGGGCTGTCAGAAGAAGAACAGCGTCGATTATGCCTTGCTGCGGACGGCTGAGCCGGTTGATGCGTATTCTGCACGTCCACAGGCGCTTGACGACAATGTCTGGTGCAATGCCCAAATGCCCAATACCCAGACGAAGAGGCCGTCCACGCGTGCCCCCAAAAGGAAAGCGCGCCCGGACGGCCTGCCTCACGTGAGACCGTGAGATATCGCTATTCGAGATTCAGCTCCTGAATCTTGCGGGTGATCGTATTACGGCCGATGCCGAGCCGTTCGGCGGCTTCCACCTTGCGTCCACGGGTGAAGTCGAGCGCTTCGCGAATGACCGCGGCCTCGAAGCGGCGCGACAGGTCATCCATGACGTCCGCGGCATTCTCGCGCAGCATCCGCGCGACCTCGGTGCGCAACCCGCTTTCCCATATGCTGACGGGGACGCTCGCGGGCGCCCCGCCCGCCGCCGCTGGCATCGAAGGCGATGACGCCGCGCCGTTCGTCCCGGCACCGGACACTGCACCGCCCACCTCCGCCGCGAGGCCGGCGCCGCCGGCGATATCCGCGCCACCGGTCTGCCCCGGCACGAGATCCGGCGGCAGATCCTTGATCTCGATGGTCTGCGCCGGCGCCATCACGGTCAGCCAGTTGGCGAGATTCTCCAGCTGACGCACGTTGCCCGGAAACGGCAGCGAAGCGAGATACGCGAGCGCTTCGTCGGACACGCGCTTGGGTTCAACGCCAAGATCGCGCGCGCTTTTCTGCAGGAAATGACGCGTGAGCAGCGGAATGTCTTCGCTACGTTCCCGCAGTGCCGGCAGACGCAGCCGGATCACATTGAGACGGTGGTACAGATCCTCGCGGAACAGCCCCTGACGCACACGCGATTCAAGATTCTGGTGCGTGGCCGCGATGACTCGCACGTTCGCGCGCAGCGGATTGTGGCCGCCGACACGATAGAACTGACCATCCGACAGCACGCGCAACAGACGCGTCTGCAGATCGAACGGCATGTCGCCGATTTCATCGAGAAACAGTGTGCCGTTCTCGGCCTGTTCGAAGCGGCCCTGGCGCATCGCCTGCGCGCCTGTAAATGCGCCGCGCTCATGGCCGAAGAGTTCCGACTCCAGCAGGTCCTTCGGAATCGCCGCGGTGTTCAGTGCGATGAACGGTCCGCTCGCGCGTGGGCTATGTCGGTGCAGCGCGCGTGCAACAAGCTCCTTGCCGGTGCCTGATTCGCCGGTGATGAGCACGGTCGCCGCAGAATGGGACAGGCGGCCGATGGCGCGAAACATGTCCTGCATCGCCGGTGCCTGGCCGAGCATTTCCGGTGCATCGGCGACACGGTCGTCCCATGTCTGTTCGCCGCGCATGCTTTCGTCGACGGCGCGTCGGATCAGCTCGACAGCCTTGTCGACATCGAACGGCTTCGCGAGATATTCGAATGCCCCGCCCTGAAACGCGGCGACCGCGCTATCGAGATCCGAGAACGCCGTCATGATGATGACGGGCAGGCCCGGCACCCTTTCGCGCACGGTCTGCAGCAGCTCGAGGCCGGAGCCGCCAGGCATCCTGATGTCGGAGACCAGCACCTGTGGGCTGTCGTGATCCAGCGCGCCTGCCGCCTCGCGCACATTCGCGAAGCTGCGGGTCGCGAAGTTCTCGCGTGCAAGGGCTTTCTCGAGCACCCAGCGGATCGATTGATCGTCGTCTACTATCCAGATCGGCTTCATATGGTGGGTCAGAGGTCTTGAGGTGCGTGTCGGCGTATTCACTAAAGCGGGTTACTCGAGCGGCAGCAGAATCTGAAACTCGGTGTGGCCCGGCCGGCTATCCACTTCGATCAGACCGTCGTGCTGCTGCACGAAGGTCTGCGCGAGCGTCAGACCAAGACCGCTTCCATCCTCACGCCCCGAAACGAGTGGATAGAAGATGCGGTCCCGGATTTCCGCTGGAATGCCGGGGCCGTTGTCGATGATATGCAAGTCCAGTGCCAGCTTACAAAGCCGTTTCGCAATGGTCACCTTGCGTGCGACACGCGTGCGCAATTCAATGCGCGCGTCGCCCTGTGAAATGCGTTCGCGCAACGCTTCCGCTGCATTGCGCACGATGTTGAGCAGCGCCTGGATCAGCTGCTCCTTGTCGCCGCGCAGATCGGGAACGCTCACATCGTAGTCGCGCTCGACCGTGAGGCCGCGCGGAAACTCCGCGACGATCACGGCACGCACGCGCTCGCACACTTCGTGAATGTTCACGTCACCGACGATATGCGGATGACGGTGCGGCTCCAGCAGCCGGTCGACCAGCGTCTGAAGACGATCCGATTCCTTGATGACGACCTGCGTGTACTCACGCAGTTCGTCGCGCTCGCGCGCGCTGAGTTCGAATTCGAGCAGTTGCGCCGCGCCGCGAATGCCGCCGAGCGGATTCTTGATTTCGTGCGCGAGATTGCGGATCAACTGCTTGTTGACTGCGGTCAGATCGTGGATGCGTTCCTCACGATCCGAACGCACATGGCGCTCGTTCTCGAAGAGTTCGAGCAGCACGTAATCCTGCGCGCTCTCGAGAAAACCCACGATCGCATGCACATGCAGCGGTTCGTGTCCGGGCCGTTCGAGCACCGCGTCGAGGTGGGTTGCGTGAAAACGGTTTTCGGCGATTGCAGCGATCGTGACGGAGAGTTCGTCTGCGTTCGAAAAGATGTCCGGCCACGCCATTTGTGTGAGTTGCCGGCGCGACAGATCGAGCATCGATTCAGCCGACGGGTTCGCAAACGCGACGCGCAACGTGCGCTTTACCAGCACGAGAACAACCGTGGGCAATGCCTCGAATCCAGGCAACAGACCGGAATCGATGAGCTGCGCATCGCCCGATAGCGGCTCCGCGTGCCCTTTCCTTGCCTTGATCAGATTCTTCAGATCCATCGTGTGTCAGTCTGGCCGCTATGAGACGTTGAGGGGGCGAACACAGCTAGTCTGAGTGTTGCAAACGCTCCCGACGGTTCAACGAAAAAGGGACGGCGCCGCCGTCCCTTCGTGACCGATCGCGAACGTCGGGCGTGCGCTTCGCCGTACTGCAGGCGAAGCGCCATCGCCGCTTACAGCGAGTAGTACATTTCGAATTCGATCGGGTGCGTGGTCATGCGCACACGTTGCAGTTCGCCTTCCTTCAGTTCCAGGTAAGCGTCCAGCATCGCGTCGGTGAACACACCGCCACGCGTCAGGAACTCGCGATCCTTGTCGAGGGCGTCCAGCGCCTGATCGAGGCCAGCACACACGGTCGGGATCTTTGCATCCTCTTCCGGCGGCAGGTCGTACAGGTTCTTGTCAGCGGCTTCGCCCGGGTGAATCTTGTTCTGCACGCCGTCGAGACCCGCCATCATCAGCGCCGAGAACAGCAGGTACGGATTGGCCATCGGGTCCGGGAAACGCGTTTCGATACGGCGACCCTTCGGGTTCGATACGTGCGGAATACGGATCGATGCCGAACGGTTGCGTGCCGAGTAGGCCAGCTTCACCGGTGCTTCGAAGTGCGGCACGAGACGCTTGTACGAGTTCGTCGTCGGGTTCGTGATCGCGTTCAGTGCACGGGCGTGCTTGATGATGCCGCCGATGTAGAACAGCGCGAATTCCGACAGCCCCGCGTAGCCGTTGCCGGCGAACAGGTTCTGGCCATCCTTCCAGATCGACTGGTGAACGTGCATGCCCGAACCGTTGTCACCAACAACCGGCTTCGGCATGAACGTCGCCGTCTTGCCGTACGTGTGCGCGACGTTGTGGACGATGTACTTCAGTTGCTGCGTCCAGTCGGCGCGCTGCACGAGCGTCGAGAACTTCGTACCGATTTCGTTCTGGCCCATGCCCCCGACTTCGTGGTGGTGCACTTCGACCGGAATGCCGATCTGTTCGAGCAGCAGACACATTTCCGAACGGATGTCCTGGAAAGAATCGACCGGCGCGACCGGGAAGTAGCCGCCCTTCACACCCGGACGGTGACCCGTATTGCCGCCTTCGAATTCCTTGCCCGACGACCACGGTGCTTCTTCCGAGCCGATCTTCACGAAGCAGCCCGACATGTCCGTGTTCCACTGGACCGAGTCGAAAATGAAGAATTCCGGTTCCGGACCGAAGTAAGCCGTGTCGCCAAGGCCCGTGCTCTTCAGATAGGCTTCGGCGCGCTTTGCCAGCGAGCGCGGATCGCGTTCGTAACCCTTGCCGTCCGCCGGTTCGACGACGTCGCAGGTCATGACGAGGGTCGACTCTTCATAGAACGGGTCGATGAAGGCTGTGTCTGCGTCCGGCACGAGCAGCATGTCCGACGCCTCGATGCCCTTCCAGCCGGCAATCGAAGAACCGTCGAACGCATGGCCGCTTTCGAATTTGTCCTCGTCGAATGCCGACACCGGCACCGATACGTGTTGCTCTTTGCCGCGCGTGTCAGTGAAACGGAAGTCGACAAACTTGACGTCTTCGTCTTTGACGAGTTGCATGACGTCGGCCACGGATTTACTCATAACCTATTCTCCTGATTAACGAATTCGGCGGATTTAGCCGCCGCCCCAATCTAGCTGACCCGCCCCCGCACGTCCACCCGAACTCTCAGGTCTGACGAAAAAGCCGGCGGCCGAATCGATCGGGCCGTATAAAGCAGCTTCTGTGCCATGTATGCGCCAACCCGGCGCAGAAGCCCGTCCTGACGCGCCCTAACGGGGAATTGCCGCACACTCGGCGTAGCGCTGGCGTCATCCGTGGCCCGACGAAAGCACCATGTTTGTGCAATGCGCCGTGGCATACCGCCGGACCTTTTCATTTTGGTGCAGAAATTATTTTTCGCACCATTATTGAGCATATCACCCGTCGGCTGCGCCGTGCATCGACCGGATGGCCCGATTACGCGCGATACGTCCGCCGCGCTAGAATGATCTTTTGGTCCGACGGAATTGAGGGGAGATTTGCTGCCATGAGCACGCTCGAACAGTTGTACGCCCAGGCCGACAAACGGCGCACCGAGAACCACTTGCCCTACGCCGGCGCGCTGTCGCCCGCCGAGGCGTTCGAGCTCCTGCAACTGGATCCGCGCGCCCGCCTCGTCGACGTGCGCACCCGCGCGGAACTCGACTGGGTGGGCCGGCCGGTGGTGGGTGACGGACAGTACGCGCATGTCGAATGGACACGCTACCCGGGTGGCGTGCCGAACGCGGAATTCCTCGATCAGCTGGGTCAGGCCGTGTCGCCCGACACTCCGGTTCTGTTCCTGTGCCGCAGTGCCGCGCGCTCGAAGCTGGCTGCAATCGCAGCCACACAGGCGGGATTCGGGCAGGCGTTCGACCTGCTGGAAGGCTTTGAAGGGGACAAGGACGGCCAGGGGCATCGGAAAACGGTTTCGGGCTGGTGCTTTCGCGGTCTTCCGTGGATCGGGGCCTGAAGTCGCGGGAATCAATCCTATGACTTCGGCTGAGCAGCCTCGGGCTCGACGATGTCGCCGCCGAGCAGATGCACGCCTTCGCGCAGCTTCACGAAAGCCGCAGCAACGGCTTCTGGCTCGCCCTTCACACCCAGATCGATGTGACGGCGTGCGTAGACGCCGCCGCGCTCGGCATCCCCGACACTCGGCAGACTGAACACGCGTACGCCGGGGAAGTCGTGCTCGATCTTCTCCATCAACGGCGTAAGCGTCGACTCCGGCAACTCGAACACCAGCAGTGACTTCTCCGCATGCGGCATCGCGTGATGCAGGTGCGCGTACTTCGTATCCAGCACCCACTCGATCATGGGCCACGCCATCACCGGGAAGCCCGGCACGAAATGGTGGTCGCCAACCGAAAATCCAGGAATCTTGTTGTAGCCGTTCGGAATGATCGACGCGCCCTTCGGGAACGTACCCATATTGAGCCGATGACGGTTTTCCGGTGAGTCGAGATTGGGCGGCGAACCAGACGGATCGACGTGCATGTCGCGAATCCGCTCCCGGATCAGCACGGCCGCCTCCGGGTGCAGCTCCAGCGGCACACCGAGCGCGGCCGCCGCGCACTGGCGCGTGTGATCGTCGGGTGTGGCGCCGATGCCGCCCGTCGAAAATACGATATCGCCGGAAGCGAACGAGCGGCGCAACGTGGCCGTGATGCGCTCTGGATCGTCGCCGACGTACTCGGCCCAACCGAGCGCGAGCCCACGCTGGGTCAGGAGCTGGATGACTTTCGGCAAATGCTTGTCGGTGCGTCTGCCCGACAGGATTTCGTCGCCGATGATGATGACGCCAAATGCCATGACCGCCTCTTCTTCGATAAGGGAGTTCAGTAAGGAAGCGTCGCCGCCGCCGTGCGCGCGCCATGCTCTTCCGCGCGCATGCGCTGCAACGCGCGCAGGCAGTAATTGCCGAACCACAGCGCCGAGAAAACCAGGATGAATGCGTAGATCCAGATCGTCGCCGCCGTGACCACCGGAAACAGCACAATCAGCCAGACCGAGGACGCCCACAGCAGCGTCGGCAGCGAGCCGAGCAGACCGCTCGCGACCCCGATCAGCAAAAGCGGCAACCGGTGGCGCCGCACCAGCGCGCGCCGCTCGGCGCTGGTCGCGTGCAGTGCAAGCGCGTCGTACGTCATCACGCGGTAGGTGAGCCAACCCCACAGCAACGGCGGAATCAGTGCGAAAAACGGCGGCACCAGCCACAGCGGCACCGTGACGATCAACAGCACAAGACAGATGAGCGTCGTCCACAGCGCGTGCGCGAGACTACCGTACCACGTTCCGCCGCGCCGCATCTCCAGCCCGGAGAACTGCCGTGCGGACAGATGGCGGATAACCGCCGGCATCGACAGCGTCGCGATCAGCAGCAGCACGGTCACGACGATCAACGGTATCGCCAGTGCGATCACGATGAAAGGCGCGACCACCGCATGCAGCGACGAAAAACCAAGCCAGTCGAAGAGGCCATAAAGCGTGGTGGTGAACGTCCAGCTCTCGAGCCACGTGCGCGTGGTGCCGATCAGCGTCTGCCAGGAGAACCAGAGAAGCACACCCCACACGAGCGCGGCTGCCGCGAACGGCACGAAGGTCAGCCAGAGCATGCGCGGGTGGAGCGCGCTGGTGAGTGCGCGTCCGAACGAGCGCAACAGGTCATTCATGCGAGCCAGTGCCGGTGAATGCAACAGTGAAAATGGATGAACGAAACAGGAAACGTCAAAACGCGTCAGGAAACGTCAGCGAACACGAACAGGATAAACCAGGGACTGCGCCGCCCGTAAGAGCGTCGGCGCGTGCAGCCATCATGCAGCGGCGGGATCAGACCGCAGCCGCGTCCTCGTCCGGCGCCCGGCTTCGGGCAAGACGCCGGGCAATGCGCACCAGCGCGAGCCAGTGTTGCGCCCAGATACCCTCGCCGTACTCGTGGCCCTGAAGCTGCTCGCGAATGCCCGTGGGCTCCGTGACACGGCTCCACGACGCGCTGCCAAAAAGGATGTCCCACCACGGGAACAGTACGCCGAAGTTGCAGCCGTATTTGAGACCTTCGTGGCCATATCCGATCGCATGATGCCGGCGATGAAACGTCGGGCTGACCAGCAGACGTTCGCCGAGCCAGCCGAAATACAGGCGGATGTTGGCGTGCTGCACGCTCTGCGCGAGGTTGGTGATCGCCACCAGCACCACGAACTGCGACGGAGGCACGCCGATAATGAGCGCGATCGTCGCGAAGAAACACGCCTGCAGCAGATCGTCGAGCAGATGGTTGCGATCGTCGGTCCAGAGCGACATCTGGCGCTGGCTGTGATGAACCGCGTGCAGTTCCCACCAGATGCCGATGCGATGCTCCCAGCGGTGATACCAGTAGCCCGCAAAATCGAGCACGAGCAGGTACATCAGGAACGTCACGAGCGGCTGCGTGGTCACGCCCGGCCACAGGTTGTCGAAGTTGATGTTGGCGATGTCATGCAGCCGCAGCCAGCCCTGCACGGCGTCGAAAAACGGCTGCAGCGAGAAAAAGAACAACAGGTTCAGGATGCCGAGCTTCGCGATCCACGTGTAGAGCACGTCGACCCGCACGGCCCTGCGGTTTTCCCACCGCTCCACCGGACGCAGCGCTTCGAGCGGACGCAGCACCGCGTACATCGCCAGCACCTCGAGCACGCCGACGATCACCCAGTAGAGGCTGTCGTAGGTGTCCTCGTCGTAGTCCATCAGGTTGAACCGGAACAGAAGCGGCTGCACGACATTGACGTACAGCAGCGTCTGCACGGCCGAGACGAAGCTATCGAGAGACGAGAAAATCAGGTGGAGCATGTTGCCCGCTGTGCTTTCACGAGGGATACTTCATGAGACGCGTGCCGCGCGTGCCTTGAGCTCATTACGCACCGTTCGGCGCCGTCACGGGCGCGCGATCGAAGAAATAGATGCCGTGCGGCGAACGGCCAACGGCGATCGTCTGGATCAGCTTGCGCGTCGTCAGGTCGATGACGCCGATGTGCTTCGCGAAACGGAACGTGACCCACAGATAGCGTTTGTCTGCTGAAAGCTCCATGTCGTCCGGCCCAGGCATCAACCCGGTGATGTCGCCCACGTTCGTGAGCGAATCTTCATCGATGATGCTGATCGTGCTCGCCACGCGATTCGACACGGCAACGTGTTTGCCGTCGGCAAGCGAGCGGAAGTTGTGCGCGCCCTTGCCGGTTGGAATCGTTTTCACGATCTTCTGGTTGCGCCAGTCCACCACGGCGACGTAGTCGGCGCCCGTCATGCCGATGAGCAGGTATTTGTCGCCCGGCGTCATCCACAGGCCGGCCGGCACCTTGCCCACCTTCATCTTCCACTTGACCTGCTGCGTGGCCAGATCCACAGCAGCAAGTTCGCCCGACACCTGCAGCGTGACGAACACCGTCTTGCTGTCATTCGAGAACGCCATGTGGCTCGGCATCACGGCGAGCGGCAGATGGCTCGCGAGCGTCATGTTGTGGCCGTCGTAGTGGTAGATGTCGAGGCGGTCGAGGCGAAGCCCCGTCGTCACGAGCCACTTGCGATCCGGCGAAAAGCCGATCTGATACGGATCTTCGATGTTTTCGACCCAACGCTGCACCTGTCCCGTTTTCGGGTCGACGAACATCAGGTTGTTCGACACCGAATTGGCGACGATCAGCGACGAATTGTCGGGTGTCACCATCAGGTGATGCGGTTCCTTGCCGGTGGGGATCGTGGCGACCACCTGCCGCGTCGCTTCGTCAATCAGGCTTAGCGTCGCTTCGCCGGAATTGAGCACGATCACGTTGTTCGCGTGCGCTGTCGAGGAAAAAAAACCTGCTGCGGCGACGAGCGTCGCGCCCGCGGCAAACGTGCCGGTCAAGCCGGAAAGGAAAAAATTGCGCATGGAAACTCACTTCGGAGAACAGCCGACATTGTAGAACGTTTGCCCCGTCGAGCGGTTGATCCAGGTCGTGTTCAGCGCATGAAAAGGCGAGAGATCATGAGGCGCTTGCCGGGAGCCAAAATCGGGCACACGATACGACCCCGCAGAAAGACGGCGTGGTCGTCGCGTTGCCAGGCCAAAGCCCGCGCCCAGCGTGCGGGCACGTTCAAAGATCCCGCAGGCGAACGCCCCGGGCGCACCGGGGCTGCCGCGTCCAACTCCGCCGCCTCACCGCTGCATCGATTCCCACACCTTGTACAAACGTTTCACCGACACCGGCATCGGGGTGCGCAGTTCCTGCGCGAAGAGCGAAATCCGCAGTTCTTCCAGCATCCAGCGGAATTCCGCCAGCCTCGGGTCCATCACGCCACCGCGCTGCGCGAGCGCGCGCTGATAGTGCTGCAGGAGCGGTGCAAACTCGGCGAACTGCCGTGCGTCGCGGGCCGGATCGGCTTTCAGCTTGTCGATGCGTAGCGCGATGCCCTTCAGATAGCGCGGAAAATGCGCCAACTGGGCATAAGGGGTATCGACAACGAAACGCTTGCCGATCAGCGCATCGAGTTGACCCTGCATATCCGCGTACGCCGTCGCGAACGACTTCGCCTGCGCCAGCTTTTTGGCGACGGTCGCGTATTCGCCGAGGATTTGCCCGACCAGCCGCGCGATTTCCTGCGCGAGCAGCGTCAAACGGCTGCGGCCTTCGTCGCGGCGCGCGTGGAAGCTGGCGTCATCGGCGGGAAGCGGATCCTGCAGACAGGCGCGATCCAGCGCGGTGTCGATCAGCTGGTCGCGCAGTTCTTCCTGCGTGCCGCGCGGCATGAACTGCATCGCCATTTCGCGCAGGCCCGGCAGGTTCTTTTCCAGATACTTGATCGGCTCGCGCAACTGGAGCGCAAAGAGGCGCCGCAAACCCGCCCGATGAATCCGCGCGGCTTCGTCCGGCGAATCGAAAACCTCGACGTCGCCATGCGTGCCGCGATCGACCAGCGCCGGATAGCCGAACAACGTCTGCCCGCCGCGACGGATTTCGAGCAGCTCAGGCAGCGTGCCGAAATTCCACGTCGTGAGGTTTTCGTACAGGGCCGTGGCCGGCGCGTCGCCCGACGCCGCGGTCTGCGGCGCGGCTCCGGCCTGCCCCCGTGCACCGCCACGCGCCGCCGTGGCGCCCGCCGTATCGCGCGACGCGCCGCGTGGGTCGCCGGAGGCTGCCGCCGGCGCACCAGACGTCCCGCCGAGCGCAACACCGGCCGCGCTCGCCGCGATTTTCTGGAAATGCTGCTGCGCCTGGCCGCCCAGTTCCGAGCGCAACTGGGCCAGATTGCGACCCATCGCAAGCTGGCGGCCGTGCTCGTCGATGACCTTGAAGTTCATGAAGAGGTGCGGCGGCAGCGTCTCCAGCTTGAAGTCCGACTGTTTCATCGGGACCTGCGTCTGCTCGCGGATATCCGCGATAAGCGCCTCGAGCAAACCGCCCGCGCCGAAACGCGGACCACTCGTCCGGTCGACAAAACCAGCCGCATAGTCGGGCAACGGCACACAGTGCCGGCGCAATTTCTGCGGCAACGATTTCAGCAGCAGTTGCGTCTTCTCCTTCAGCATGCCGGGCACGAGCCATTCACAGCGCCGTGCATCGACCTGATTGAGCGCGTAGAGCGGCACGGCCAGCGTCACGCCGTCGCGCGGCGAGCCCGGCTCGAAGTGATAGGTCAGCGCCATCTCGACGCCCGACATCGTCATCCGCTTCGGGAACAGATCGGTCGTCACGCCGGCGGCCTCATGCCGCATCAGATCATCGCGCGACAGGTACAACAGGCGCAGCTTGTCTTCCTGCTGGCCGCTCTTTTTGACTTCGTCGCGATACCAGCGCTCGAATCCCGCACCCGTGTAGATGCCCTCCGGAATCGTCTGGTCGTAGAAGGCGAAAATCAGCTCGTCGTCGACCAGCACGTCCTGACGACGCGACTTGTGTTCAAGCTGCTCGATGTCGGCAAGCAGCTTGCGGTTGTGCGCGAAGAACGCGAGCTTCGTGTCGAACTCGCCTTCCACCAGCGCGCCGCGAATGAAAAGCTCACGGGCGCGCGCCGGATCCTGCCTGCCGAAGCTCACGCGCCGCCGGTGATAAATCGGCAGGCCATACAGCACCGCCCGCTCATAAGCCGACACCTGCGCCGCGCGCTTCTCCCAGTGCGGCTCCGACAGCGACTTCTTCAACAGATGCGCGCCGATCCGCTCGATCCATTCCGGCTCGATCTTCGCGATACAGCGCGCGTACAGCCGGCTCGTCTCGACCAGTTCCGCTGCGATCACCCAGCGCCCCGCCTTCTTCACCAGTGCCGAACCCGGCCACAGATAGAACTTGATGCTGCGCGCACCGAGATAATACGGTTCGTCGTCGGCTTTGAGACCGATGTTGCCGAGCAGGCCAGTGAGGAGCGCCAGATGGATCTGCTCGAAGGTCGCTTCGGATTCGTTCAGCCGCCAGCCGTGCTCGCGCACCACTGTCAGCAGTTGCGAATGCACATCGCGCCATTCGCGCAGCCGCAGATGCGACAGGAAATTCGCGCGGCACGCATCGACCAGCTGTTTGTTCGACTTCTTGTGCGCGACCGCTTCCTCGAACCACGCCCAGATCTTCAGCCACTGCAGGAATTCGGAGCGATCGTCGGCGAAGCGGCGATGCGCCTGATCGGCCTGCTCCTGCGCCTCGATCGGCCGATCGCGCGGGTCCTGCACCGACAGCGCGCTCGCGATGATCAGCACCTCGCGCAGCGCCTGCTGGTCACGCGCGGCAAGAATCATCCGGCCGACGCGTGGATCCAGCGGCAGCCGCGCGAGCTCGCGGCCAAGCTGCGTGAGTTCGTTGTCGTCGTCGACGGCGCCTAGTTCGTTCAGCAGTTGATAGCCGTCGGCGATCGCCCGGCCCGGCGGCGGCTCGATGAATGGGAAGGTTTCGATCGCGGTCAGGTGCAGCGACTTCATCCGCAGGATCACCGAGGCCAGCGACGAGCGCAGGATTTCCGGATCGGTGAAACGCACGCGCGACTGGAAGTCGGTGTCCTCGTACAGACGGATGCAGACGCCGTCGGCCACCCGACCGCAGCGCCCTGCCCGCTGGTTCGCCGCCGCCTGCGAGATCGGCTCGACCTGAAGCTGCTCGACCTTGTTGCGATACGAATAGCGCTTGACGCGCGCGAGGCCCGTGTCGACCACGTAGCGGATACCCGGCACGGTCAGCGAGGTTTCCGCGACGTTGGTCGCCAGCACGATGCGGCGCGCGTTCGACGGTTTGAACACACGTTCCTGCTCCGCCGCCGAGAGACGCGCGAAGAGCGGCAGGATCTCCGTGTGCGGTGGATGGTGTTTGCGCAACGCCTCGGCGGCATCGCGAATCTCGCGCTCACCGGGCAGGAACACCAGCACGTCGCCCGAACCTTCGCGACACAGTTCATCGACGGCATCGACGATCGCGTCCATCAGATCGCGATCCGCCTCGCGCTGGTTCTTCGGCCGCTCGCGCGCCGCCGGGCTCTCCGCGGCTTTCACCGCCGGGCTGTCTTCCGCGACCGGCCGGTAGCGCACCTCGACCGGGTACAGCCGGCCGCTCACCTCGATCACCGGCGCGGGCTTTTCGTCGCTGCCGAAATGGCGGGCGAAGCGATCGGCGTCGATCGTCGCGGATGTCACGATCAGTTTCAGGTCAGGCCGCTTCGGCAGGATCTCCTTCAGATAGCCGAGCAGAAAATCGATGTTCAGACTGCGCTCGTGCGCCTCGTCGATGATGATCGTGTCGTAGGCCGTCAGCAGCGGATCGGTCTGCGTTTCGGCGAGCAGGATGCCGTCCGTCATCAGCTTGACCGACGCGCCGGGCGCGAGATTGTCGGTGAAGCGCACCTTGTAGCCGACCACTTCGCCAAACGGCGTGCCGAGTTCTTCCGCGATCCGCCGGCCGGTTGCCGACGCCGCGATCCGGCGCGGCTGCGTATGGCCGATCAAACCGGAACCCCCTGCGCCGAGCCCGCGGCCCAGCGACAGGCAGATCTTCGGCAACTGCGTCGTCTTGCCGGAGCCCGTTTCGCCGCTGACGATCACCACCTGATTCCGCTCGATCGCCCGCGCGATTTCGTCACGCCGCCCGGAAACCGGCAAGGCTTCGGGGAACGTGATCGGCGGGATCGGATTGGGCTCGACGACGCGGGGCGCGCGCGGCGGTCTCTTTTCTCGCGGCTCACGCGCGAGAGCTGCATCGCCAGGCGGCTGGCCGGATGGCTGGCCAGCTTCCCGCGGCGAGCGTTGCGCGCGTGCATCACCCGCGGGCTTCGCCTGACTATTTTTCGGCGCACGCCGAGCCTCGCCGCCCGGCCGTGAATCCGGCTGTGGCGGTTTCTCCGGCAACCTCCGCTGCGACGGCTGCGACGCCGTCGGCGCCGCGTCCGGCCCACCGCGACGCGCATCGTGCGTCTCGCGCGGACGGTTGCGCGGCGGCTGCGCTTCGCGCGCACCATCGGCGTGCGTCTCTTCGGGATTGCGTTGCCCGGCGTCAGGCGACTTATTCACGTTCGCCGCAGCGGGACTTTTGGGTACATTCGACATGGGGGCGCATTATAATCCCGGCATGAATTCCCAAACCGACCTCGTCCCCACGCCCGCGAGCGCTCCGGCCACGTCCGGCGCCACGGAAAACCTCGCACAGCATGCGCAATTCGTCGACTGGATGCGTTCGGTCGCGCCTTATATTCACGCGTTCCGCAACAAGACGTTTGTCGTCGGATTCGGCGGCGAAGTGGTCCATCAGGGCCTGCTGAATGCGCTCGTCTCCGACATCGCGCTATTGCAGGCGATGGGCATCCAGATCGTGCTCGTCCACGGCTCGCGACCGCAGGTCGAAGAGCAGATGAGCCTGCACGGCGTGGAATCGGAGTTCTCGCACGGCATGCGCATCACCGACGCCCGCGCGCTCGAATCCGCGAAGGAAGCCGCCGGCGAAGTGCGTCTCGACATCGAGGCCGCGATCAGCCAGGGCTTGCCGAACACGCCGATGGCGCACGCGCACATCAGCGTCGTGTCGGGCAACTTCGTGACGGCGCGGCCGGTCGGCATTCTGGACGGCGTCGATTTCGCGCACACCGGTGTCGTGCGCAAGATCGACGCGGATTCGATCCGTCATTCGCTCGCGAGCCGCAAGCTCGTGCTGCTTTCGCCGCTCGGCTTCTCGCCCACCGGCGAAGCGTTCAATCTGGCGATGGAAGACGTTGCTTCGGCTGCGGCGATTGCGCTGCGCGCCGACAAGATCGTGTTCCTCACCGAAACGCCCGGCCTGATGGACGAAAGCGGGTCGCTCATCCGTGAGCTCTCGCTCGACGACGCCTACAAGCTGCACGAAAGCGGTGAGCTGCAAGGCGACGAGGCCTTCTACCTGAAGCACTCCATCCGCGCCTGCCGTGGCGGCGTGGCGCGGGCGCACATCGTGCCCTACGCGCTCGACGGCAGCCTGCTGCTCGAACTGTTCCTGCACGATGGCGTCGGCACGATGATCTCGTACGAGAACCTCGAAAGCCTGCGCGAAGCGACGCCGGACGACGTCGGCGGCATCCTGACGCTGATCGAGCCGCTCGAATCGGACGGCACGCTGGTGCGGCGCGGCCGCCACCAGATCGAACGCGACATCGATCACTTTTCGGTCATCGAGCACGATGGCGTGCTGTTTGGCTGCGCGGCGCTCTATCCGTACACGCAGGAGCGCATCGGCGAGATGGCATGCCTGACGGTCGCGCCGGAGGCGCAAGGCTCCGGCGACGGCGAACGGCTGCTCAAACGCATCGAACAGCGCGCCCGGGCGCGCGGCCTCACGCGCATCTTCGTGCTGACGACGCGCACCGAACACTGGTTCCTGAAGCGCGGCTTCGTGAAGGCAACGGTCGACGACCTGCCCGAAGACCGCCGCCGTCTCTATAACTGGCAGCGCAAGTCGCTCGTGCTGATGAAACAGCTCTGAGCGTCCCCATATCAAGCGACTGCCGCCCCACATATCGATTACAGGAGAAGCACAGCATGACTCGTACGGTTCAATGCGCAAAGCTCGGCAAGGAAGCCGAAGGCCTCGATTTCCCGCCGCTGCCCGGCGAACTTGGCAAGCGCATTTACGAAAGCATTTCGAAGGAAGCCTGGCAGGCGTGGCTCAAGCAGCAAACGATGCTGATCAACGAAAACCGCCTGAACATGGCCGATCCGCGCGCCCGCCAGTATCTGATGAAGCAGACCGAGAAGTTCTTCTTCGGCGAAGGTGCCGATCAGGCTTCGGGTTACGTGCCGCCGTCGCAAGGCTGATCCCGGCGCTTCTGGGCACGTTCGAGGTCAGGTCCGCGCAGGTTGCGCGGATTTTTTTTGCCCCCACCGCCCCTCCAGCCGGGCCGTTTTCAGCACCCTTTTCAATCCTGCACAATCCGCCGGATCCCACGCCAGCCGTGGGATTGAGCAAGGCCAGCCGCACTCCGCCCAAGACCCCGGTTTGCACGATCCACCGGCATCGTGCTACGATGTGCATCGTTTCAACAGCAATTCACCTTCATTCGCATTCAATTCGACAGCCTCGCGGTTTGCCTATGGCACGCTGCAGGCGACGGGTTGAATAGTTTTTATACAAGAGGGCTTGTCGGTCACGTCGCATGACATCGCGATAAATCACCGGCCTTTTTCGTTTCAAGCCGTTCAGCGGCGCAGGCGGACCCCCGGTCTGGTCAGCGTCCTCATGCATCTGCCCCCCTTCCACGGCCACGCAGGTGCAACAGTCAGCAGCAACTCGAACGAGTGCACTTTCGCGACGATCTTCGCGAGGCACGGACGTTTCTTTTCCGTTCCGAACGGGGTCGATGGCTGCCACATGGCTATCGATCATCGACTGGCGACGGAGCCGTCCGCGTCGTTTTCGCGAAACTGCACTTTCCCGGCAACCGTGGCGGATCGCTCATGCGTTTCAGCCGCAGTCATTGGAGTATCAACCTTGACCGCTTCCAGCAACGGCTTCTGGCGACATCACAAAAAAGAACACAGCCTCACCCTCGACGACATCACGATCGTCGACAAATCCCTCCTGAAGCGAGCCGTCGGCGCAATGGCGCTCGGCAACGCGATGGAATGGTTCGACTTCGGCGTGTACAGCTACATCGCCGTCACGCTCGGCAAGGTGTTCTTCCCGTCGAGCAGCCCGTCCGCGCAGCTGATCGCGACCTTCGGCACGTTTGCCGCGGCGTTTCTCGTACGGCCGGTGGGCGGCATGGTGTTCGGACCGCTCGGCGACCGCATCGGACGTCAGCGCGTACTCGCGATGACGATGATCATGATGGCGCTCGGCACTTTCGCGATCGGCCTGATCCCGAGCTACGCGACGATCGGCATCTTCGCGCCGGTGCTGTTGCTCGTCGCGCGTCTTGTGCAGGGCTTCTCGACCGGCGGCGAGTACGGCGGCGCGGCGACCTTCATCGCGGAGTTCTCGACGGATCGGAAACGCGGCTTCATGGGCAGCTTCCTCGAGTTTGGCACGCTGATCGGCTACGTGATGGGCGCGGGCACGGTGGCGCTCCTGACCGCGACGCTGTCGCACGACGCGCTGCTGTCGTGGGGCTGGCGTGTGCCGTTCCTGATCGCGGGTCCGCTGGGTCTGGTCGGCCTCTATATCCGGATGAAGCTCGAGGAAACGCCGGCGTTTCGCAAGCAGGCCGAACAACGCGAAGCCGAAGACAAGGCCATGCCGAAGCAGTCGTTCCGCCAGTTGCTCGCGCAGCACTGGAAACCGCTCCTGCTGTGCGTGGGCCTCGTGCTGATCTTCAACGTCACCGACTACATGGCGCTGTCGTATCTGCCGAGCTATCTGTCGGCGACGCTGCATTTCAACGAAACGCACGGCCTCTTCCTCGTGCTGCTCGTGATGCTGCTGATGATGCCGATGACGCTGTTTGCCGGCCGCCTGTCGGATACGATCGGCCGCAAGCCGGTGATGCTGGCCGGTTGCGTCGGCCTGCTCGTGCTGTCGATCCCGTCGCTGCTGCTGATCCGCACGGGCGGGTTGCTGCCGGTGTTCTGCGGGCTGCTGATTCTCGGTGTGCTGCTGTCGTGCTTCACCGGCGTGATGCCGTCGGCGCTGCCCGCCCTCTTCCCGACGAAGATCCGTTACGGCGCGCTCGCAATCGGCTTCAACATTTCGGTGTCGCTGTTTGGCGGCACCACGCCGCTCGTGACCGCATGGCTCGTCGACTCGACCGGCAACCTGATGATGCCCGCTTACTACCTGATGGGCGCATCGCTGATCGGGATCGTGTCGGTGCTCGCGCTGAGCGAGACTGCGCGCAAGCCGCTGCTGGGTTCGGGTCCGTGCGTGGCGACGCGTGCGGAAGCGCACGCCGTGTTGCGCGGCGAACGTGAAGCCGCGGAGATGGACGAAGAATATGCCTCGGTAGCGACTGCGCAGGCTTGAGGCACTCAGCGCACCGGCGTTATCGCGGCGCGTGCGCCTGAGAGCAGGTAGAAACGGGCCAGCCTTGCGCTGGCCCGTTGTTCATTCGATCAACCGATGAAGCGACGCTTCGGCCCGCGCGCCGTCGATCACGAGCATGCCTGCCGACACGGGCAGCCTGAAGCGTCTCGGACCCGCACTGCCCGGATTGACGAAGAGCACGCCATCGCGATCCTCGACAAGCGGCTTGTGCGAATGTCCCGTCACCACGACACCCATGCTCTCGGCGCGGGGATCGACGCGCAGATCGGCAATATCGTGAACGACGAAAATCTTCACCTGCTGCACGGTGAGCATCGCGTGCGTGGGCAGCGAATCGGCCCAGGCGCCGATGTCGTTATTGCCACGCACTGCCGTCAGCGGCGCGAGTTGCGCGAGTGCATCGAGCACGGGCTGGCCGCAGATATCGCCCGCATGGATGATCGCGTCGCAACCCGAGAGCCAGGCCAGCGCTTCCGGGCGAACCAGATTGTGCGTGTCCGAGATCAGTCCGATGCGGGAAATCGTGGGACGTGCTGGCATGATGTGCTCGATCCGGTTCAGTTCCTGATGCGGCCGGTGAAAAAGCGCTTCGCGCGCTAAGGCGTCTCGGCCAGTTCAACCTGCCCGGCCACGGTGTGCGACGCGCGCCGGCTGCCGACCAGCCGCTTCGTCGCACCCTGTACCACGATCGAGACAAGCGCCGCGCAAGCGAAGGTGAGCAGTACACCCGCATGCGGCAAAAGCGCCATGACGACCATGAAGAACGCGGCGAACGATGCACGCCCGACCACCATCCCGCGCAGCAGCAACGCAACGAAGCCCGCACCGTGCGCGCGCTGGGCGGACACCGCAAGCACGATGCCGAGCAGCGGAAACACCGACAGCATTCCGCTCCACACCGCGCCCATGGATGCCGACAGCGCCGTCGCCGCGACTGTCAACGCCGCGCCGGCGAACATGCGCAGCGCAAGATCGCCAGCCCCGATGCGCGCCTGCGGCAGCACGCCGCTGACACGCGGCAGCCACGTCTGCGAAATCGCCACAGCGGCGCAAGCGGCAACGAGCGCCCACGGCAATTGCACCGGAAGGCGCGCAAGCAGCATTGCCGCACACCACCATGCCGCCAGCCCCGCGATCAACGCGAGGGGCCACGCGTAGCGACGGCACGTCCATGCATAAGCAAAATTGAACGCTTCGGATGCCGCGATCGCGGCAATCGACGCCACCGACGCATGCGCGGCAAACTCCGGTCCTCGTTCGAGCGCGAACAGCAGCACGATCGGCCCGGCGACCACCGGCAGCCCCGCCAGCCACCCCGCGACCGATGGTCCCCATACGCGTCCGGCGAAAGTCAACGCGGCGAGGAACGCGGGCACGAGCGCCAGTTTGAGGGCGAGCATCGTCAAGACTCCAGCACGTGTTCGACGCGCGTGTCCGGCACAAACCAGATCGCCGCTGCAAACGTATAGAGCGCAACGGAAATCCACGGCACGAAGAACGCCAGCACGACGCCCGCCAGATAGATGACGACCGACAGCTTGCCCTTGAGATCGCGCCCCACCGCTTTGGCCAGTGGCGAGTCCGGGCCGTGATGGTTGATCAGGACATGCATGAGAATGAAGTATGCGATAGCCGCCATGCACAGCACCACGCCGTACAGCGCGGTCGGCCATGCGGACAGATGGCTTTGGCCGATCCAGTGCGTGACTGCCGGCAGCAGCGACAGCCAGAACAGCAGATGAAGATTGGCCCACAACGCCGCACCGTTTATCTTCTGCACGGCGTGGAACATGTGGTGGTGATTGTTCCAGTAGATGCCGACGTAGATGAAGCTCAGCACATAGGCCAGAAAGATCGGGATAAGTGGACGCAATGCAGTGAGATCGACACCTTCCGGGACCTTCAGTTCGAGCACCATGATGGTGATGATGATGGCGATCACACCATCGCTGAAGGCTTCGACGCGTCCCTTGCCCATCTGCCGGCTCCCCTGTCGTGAAGCGGCCGTCACGCGACAACCGCGCCGACGATTATCCGCGACGCAAGCGACGTTTGTCGAATCCAGGAAACGCTCCCGGCTGCGCAACCGAAGGTGAAGGGCTCACCTTGCCTCAGCCGGGGCTTCCTCGTAGTGAATCGCGAGCCAGAACGTCGCTTCACCCGCATGTGTCCATGCCACCCGGTGGCGGCAATGCGCGGGAATGCGGACGTAGTCGCCCGGCCGCATAGAGTGTGGCTCGGCCTCACCGTCGAACTCGAGCGCCGCCTCGCCCGACAGCAGCACGACCCACTCCTCGTGCGGATTGTCGTACCAGAAGCCTTCCGGACTCGCCTGCCCGGTCGACACGATCCGCTCGATGCGCACCCCCTTGCCTACCGCCAGCGTATCGAAACGTTCGTCAGCCGACTCCGGACCATCGACGCTGAACAGGTTGCCGAAGTCGGCCTTCGCCCCGCCGCCGTGGAGATAGTGGATCGACATCAGACGAGGGGCCGCAGGCCATCGAGCAGCGTCGGAATCAGTTCGCTGATCGTCGGGTGGATGTGCATCGCACGCTGCAATGTGGTGTACGGCGCGTCGGCGGCCATGATGTCGATGAACGTGTGAATCGCTTCGTCGCCTTCGATGCCGAGGATCGCGGCACCGAGGATCTTTTTCGTGTCGGCGTCCACCAGCACTTTCATGAAACCGTCGGTCTCGCCGCGCTCGCGCGCGCGGCCGACACGCGACATCGGCATCCGCGCGATCAGCGCCTTTTTGCCCGACTTGCGCACCTGATCTTCAGAGAGCCCGACACGCGCGAGCGGCGGGTCGACGAATACCGCGGAGGCCATGATCCGGCCGTCGACGCTGCGCTTGCCGTTCTCGAACAGATTGGCCGCGACGATCTGGAAATCGTCGTACGAGGTGTGCGTGAAAGCACCCCGTCCGTTGACGTCGCCGATCGCCCAGACGCCCGGCACACTCGTGCGCAGTTCGCTGTCGACGGGAATGATGCCGTGCCTGTCGGTCGCGATGCTCGCGTCTTCCAGGCCGAGATCGTCGGTGTTCGGCCGGCGGCCGGTCGCGAACAGCAGATGCGAGGCGTCGAGTGCCGGCGCATCGCCCGCGAAATGGATGCGTACAGCGGTGCCGTCACCGCCGAGCGGCTCGAGGCGTGCCGGATTGGCGCCGAAGCGAAACTCGACGCCTTCGCGCTGGAGGACGTCCTGCACCCCCTTCGCGAAATCGGCATCCTCGCGACTTAGCACGCGCTCGCCGCGAACGATCACGGTCACGCGACTGCCGAAGCGACGAAACACCTGCGCGAATTCGAGCGCCACATAGCTCGCACCGCACACCGCCAGGTGCTTCGGCAACGTGGTGAGATCGAGCAGCGACGAGTTGGTGAAATAGCGGACGCCTTCAACGCCCGGAATCGGCGGAACGATCGCCCGCGTGCCGGTGTTGATGAAGATAGTGGGCGCTTCGAGTTCCTGCGCGGGCTGGCCGTCGCGTGCTTCGATGCTCAGCCTGTGCGCGCCGGTGAAGCGCGCATGGCCAGTCAACACGCTGACGTTGTCTGCCCCGCGCAGCCACTTTTCGACGCCGCGGCGCGACTGACCAATAATCTCGTCCTTGCGCGCCTTGACCCGCGCAAGGTCCACCGAAATGTCCCCGGCAATCTGGACGCCGTACGCGGCCGCGTGGCGGACGACATGCGCGGTACGGGCGCTTGCGACATACGACTTGGTCGGCGTGCAGCCGACGTTCACACAGGTGCCGCCGAACGCAGCACGCTCGATGACAGCCGTCTTGCGGCCATTTTCACCAAGACGCACCGCGAGCGGCGCGCCGCCCTGGCCAGTGCCGATCACAATTGCGTCGAAATGCTGGGGCATCGAACACCTTCCGTAGCCGGGGTAAGGGTCGCGCCATATTACACGTGGTTTCCTGTGGTGAGATGTCAGTGGCGCGCCGCGCGCGGACGGGTGTCAGACCTGGCCGGGCTCTTTCAGGCGTCGCAATGGACGTGGCAGAACAGCTCGCGCGAGCGTTCGAGCGCCGCGCGTGCGCCTTTGGTCGCGACGACCAGCCCCACCTGGCTCAGATTGAAGTCCAGCGACACCATCAGCTGCATGAGCGACACCATCGGCAGCACCACTGCCGGGTGATAAAGCTGCCGTTCGATCAGGTCTCTCATGTCTGCTCCTCAAGCGCTTCGCCGCTTCGGCAACGCGCCGCAACCAACGATTCGATGGAAGCAATTCTAGGAGCGGTATGTCTAGAGATAAACGTGCAAAACGCGAAGTCACTTGTCAGCGGAGAAGAACAATCGGCTGCGCCGCCTGGCGGCATCCGCGCGGCGCAACGGCCGCACCTTGCCGGGGCACGCCGCGCTGCCCAGCCGCGCTGGCCGTCCGGGCGGCGGCCTCTCCCCTTCAACGCGTCATTCGAGCGGGGTCGCAACAAACTCGGGCAACGCCTCGGCGCGGGCAGAAAACGCGGCGAGCGCCGGATAACGGGCCGGATCGACGATATCCCCGAGCATGAACCGCGTAAAACGCCAGCCGACCGCGAGCGTAATGTCCGGCTGCATCAGCCTTTCGCCGCAAAGCCAGCCCGGCTTGCCGGCAACCAGCTCCTCGAGAATGCCGAACGCGGCGTGCATCTGTGTCTGGACGCGCTCGACCCACGGCTCGTGCTGTCGCTCCACCGGCCGCAGGTTGCGTTCGTAGACGTTCTGCATGACCTTTTCGGTCGCGGCCAGCGCAAAACCGGTGATGCGCAGTGCCTGCAGGCGCGCGGCCGGGTCTTGCGGCATCAGCCGCTGTGCCGGGGCCACCTTATGATCGAGATGGTCGAGGATCAGCGTGGAATCGACCAGCTGGGTGCCGTCGTCCTCGATGAACGTGGGAGCCTTCACCACGGGGTTGATCTTCGCGAATTCGTCGAACTGGCGAAACACCGACACGCTCCGATGTTCGAACCGAAGACCAAGCACCGCGAGCGAAATAGCCACACGACGAACGTAGGGAGAATCCATCATGCCGATCAACTGCATTGTTCACCTCTTCTGATTCTGGTTTTAGAAGTTTCACTACGAAAACGACAGCGAAAAGGACAGCGAAACCGCCCCGGCCGGCACGGCCCGGCCGGCTGGGGCACAAACAAACCGGGCAATGGTCAGCGGGCGCGCCGCTCGCGCACGGCGCTCGCGAGCGCATCCAGCACAGGTGCGGTCTGCGCCCACGACAGGCAGGCATCGGTAATGGACACGCCATGCCGCAACGGCACCCCCGGCTTGAGGTCCTGACGGCCCTCTTCGAGATGGCTTTCGATCATCACGCCGATGATGCGTTGTTCGCCCTGCGACAGTTGCCGGGCGAGATCCTGCGCGACCTCGATCTGGCGCAGATGCGACTTGCCCGAATTCGCATGGGAGCAGTCGACCATCACCTGCTCGCGCAGGCCCAGTTCGCGAAGGGCAGAGCAGCTTGCCTCGACGCCCGCGCTGTCGAAATTGGGCCCCTTCTTGCCGCCACGCAGGATCACGTGGGCGTCGTCGTTGCCGCGCGTTTCGAAGATCGCCGCCATGCCCATCTTGGTCATGCCCATGAAGGCATGGCTCGCGCGTGCGGCGACGATCGCATCCGCGGCCACCTGAACGCCGCCGTCGGTGCCGTTCTTGAAGCCGATCGGGCAGCTCAGGCCCGAAGCAAGCTGGCGATGGCTCTGGCTTTCCGTGGTGCGCGCGCCGATGGCGCCCCACGCGATCAGGTCGGCGATGTATTGCGGACTCAGCAGGTCGAGAAATTCCGTGGCGGTGGGCAAGCCGAGACTGCTGATTTCGAGCAGCAGCTCGCGCGCGCGGCGCAGGCCTTCGTTGATGCGAAAGCTACCGTCAAGCTGCGGGTCGTTGATATAGCCCTTCCAGCCCACCGTCGTGCGCGGCTTCTCGAAGTAGACGCGCATGACGATCAGCAGGTCTTCCTGCAGTGCGTCGGCGGCCGCTTTCAGGAGGTGCGCGTATTCGATCGCCTGGTCATGGTCGTGGATCGAGCACGGGCCGACCACGGCCACGAGCCGGTCGTCGCGGCCATGAAGGATATCCGCGATCGCCGCGCGGCTATTCTCGACGAGCGTCTGAACGGTGGGAGGGACAGGCAGTTCGTCCTGCAACAGCGCAGGCGAGATCAGTGGACGTACCGCACCGATGCGGACGTCGTCGATGCGGGTGGTGTCCTGGGTCGAGTCGGCACACCCGGCCTCCTGATCGTGTGAGGGATTGTCAATGCGGCTCAAGGTCGTCTCCGGTATGCATGGTGGCAGCAGCGTCGATTATCGCATTCGACGGCGACCGGATTGCCCGCTTTTGCTTACGAGTTGGTGTAGGCGCTGCACCAGCCGTGGGCCGCGACCTGCTTGCTGCCGAACAGCACGCAGCCACCGTAGGGTTCGCCGGCGTTGCCCTGATAGAGCGAGCAGTTGCTGCAATCCTGCCCGGCGACGAAGTTCGGAAAGCGGGTTTTGTCGACTTTGGCGGCGTCGACCCGATAGCCTAGCTTTTGCGCGGCCGGGTCGGTTTCGCTGAGTTTCGCGTCTTCGCCGAACGCAACGCCGGATAACGCAAGCGACGAACCAATACCTGCGCCAAGGATGAGAAAGCTGCGACGCGATGCCTTCATGATGGGACTTCACTCGCTGTGTAATGGGGGCCGAAATGCAGACTGCGCGGCGGCGTGGGCAGCCATTGCGCGCGCACCTGGATGACAGTATCGCAGGACGCGGCAGGATCTGCTGCGTGCCGGTTCAGGGTGTAGCTCTGTCGGACAAAGACACTTGCAGATGCGTTGCATCATGCTGGATTACCGCACGCTGACAGTCTGATTTCAGCTTGCCGCCGCCCTCAGCATCGTCGACGTGCGCGACTGGGCTTTCAATCCGTTTGCCTGGCAGTTAATGTTCGTGCCCGGTATTCTGTGTCGCGTGCAGCCGGTTCCGGAACGCTTCCATGTATCGGATGCCGCGCGCTGGCTCACCCGCCTCGCGCTTACCGCCGTGCTCGCGTTCGCCGTCGTCTAGCTTTTCGTGCTGACGCAACCGTTGCCTGGCCAGCTCAAACAAAACCTGTCGGTGCATCGTGTGATCAACTTCGTCGCCATTGCATGGCTTGCCGCCCGCTTCGTGCACAGCGGCGGCATCGCGCGCGGCTCGAACGACTGGAAAGCGCATCAGTCGCGGGCGGCCGTCAACGGAGCGGGCTGCGGATGACGCGCCGCCGCGGCCGGACACTCACCGCGCGGACGCTCGCCTGCGCAGCGCTGTCGATCGCCAGCGTCGACGCAACTGCGGCGCCGAAGGAGCCGACGCTTGCCACGCGTTGCGCGGAACTCGCCGGTCTCGAACTGCCCGCCGAAACGATCGCACTGCCGACGCGCGGCGCGCGGATCGATGCTGCCACAATCATTCCCGCGACCGCGCCTCTCAACCAGAGCGGCGAATACTGCCGGATCACCGGCAGCATCCGGGCATTCAAGGCAAACGCTCCCGACATCCGTTTCGATCTGAATCTGCCGCGCCAGTGGAACGGGCGGGCGCTGCAGATCGGCGGGGGCGGCTATAGCGGGGTTGTCGTCAGCGGCACCGGCGTGATGCCATTTTCACCGGTCCGTGCCCCGCTCGCGCAAGGCTACGTGACGTTCGGCGACGATTCCGGCCATGTCGGCAATTCAGGCCTTGCGGTGTTCGGTCTCGTCGACGAAGCCGTGGTCAATTTCGGCTATGGGCACCTGAAGAAGACGCACGACGTGGCACTCGCGCTGATCGAACGCGCCTACGGCCGGCCTCCCGAGCATACGTATTTCGCCGGCGGTTCGACAGGCGGCCGCGAAGGCTACACGGCGATGCAACGCTTCCCCGACGACTACGACGGCGTCATCGCCAATTCGCCGGCGCTCAACTTCTCCGGCGTGCGGCTCCTGGGCGTCAAGGTCGGCCAGACGGAATACGCGTCGCCAGGCGGCTTCCTGCCGCCGGCATTGCTGGAGCGCATCTATCAGCGCACGCTCGACGTATGCGACCGGCTGGATGGCGTGGCCGACGGCATCGTGAGCGACGTCGAAGGCTGTCGCGAGCATGAAACGGAAGTGATCGACTCGCTGCGCTGCCCAGCCCACACGCGGCCGCCCGGCGACGACCTGTGCCTCTCCAGCCAGCAACTCGCGACGCTCGCCGTGCTGCGCGACGGACTCTCGCTGCCCTACCCGCTCGCGTGGGGCGTGAACCGCTATCGCGGCTACAACGTGTTCCAGGGCACGCAGTTCACCGGCATGCTCGGCCTCGCGCACGATCCCTTGCGCCTGCCGGCCCCGACGATCGCCGCGAACGGCTATCTCTTTGCCCAGGGTGACGGCTATATCCGCTATTTCGTGACCCGGGACGCGAACTTCGATTCGCTGAAATTCGACGTGCTGCATCCGGGCAGGTATCAGCGGCAGGTCGTGGCGCTGTCGCAGACGATCGGCGCCATGAGCACCGACCTGACCCGCTACATCGCGCGCGGCGGCAAGCTGATCACGCTGCATGGCCTCGCTGACGAAGTCATCAGCCCGAACCAGACGATCGCGTACCACGATGCGCTCGTCGATCGCTTCGGCCGCGAGCGGGTCGATTCGTTCATGCGGCTGTACATGGTGCCGGGGTTCCAGCACGGCAGCGGCGTGTTCATTCCTTCGGCGGATCTGCTTGGTGCGCTCGATAGCTGGGTCACGCACGGCGTGTCACCCGAGACGCTGATCGCGACGGATATTGCGGCTGCAACGAACGGCCGCTCGCGGCCGCTATGCCGGTATCCGGGCTTTCCGCGCTATCTGGGCAAGGGAAACGTGGACCACGCCAGCAGCTTCGTCTGTGCAGTGCGGTGAACGGCTCGAACGCACTTCAAACGTACTCAGACATTCGGCGCCTCCGGCACCTTGTGCCGGATGGCGCAGCAGGAGGGTCGTTGTGGCCACGTGCATCGAGTTCGAGGAAGGAGTCGTTCCGCGGACTGGTTGAAATCGCGGCAAGCGCGATCGCCACTTCAGAGGGTGAGATGGGGAGGTGGACGGCGGGATGAAGCCCGGGCCGTTTTTCGGCGGCCTTCGGGCGACGGGACAGCGCTTACTGCGGACGGCGATGCGCTTCGGCAATGATCGCGCATGTCTGCAGATGCAGACTGAGTGCGTGCTGTAGGGCGGCTCGCACGCGTGCAAACCAGGTCGTAGTGGCGGGGGCAGAGACGGCAGTGACGTTGTTCATGCTGGACTCATTTATAGGTGTTAACACCTAGGTAATAACCCGATTATAGACGAGTTATGCGGCATCGCAACATGTCAAAAATAAATCGTGCGGCGCCCCTGTCACCCGCGCTCCTGCAAAAAAAGCACGAGCGACAGCGCGCCTGACACGGAGTTCAGGCGTTCCTGGTTGTTCCGTTCCCGGAGAACACGCGTGGTTGCCCCGTCGGACTGGAAGCTCCGGTAAGGCTCTGCACCAGCACCGGTAACCCATCGAGGCGATGTCCTTGCTATCGTCAATTTTCCGACCGCACATTGCCGGTCGCTTCGATTGACAGCCATGAAACTGATTGCCCAGACCCTTCTCGTCGCCGCGCTGCTGGCCTGCGGAGCCGGCACCGCACTCGCGCAAAATCCGCCGCCCGACATCGACGGCGGCCCTCGGGGTCACGAACCCGCGCCGCCGGGACCGGGCTTTGCCGTCATCAACGATCTCGAACATCTGCAAAGGCTTTATGACCTGAGCGGGCGCGAAGGCGAAATGAACACGGTGTATCACGACGTACTGCAAAAAACCCAGGATCCCCTGATCCGCCACTACGTGTACGACGCACTCGCGCGCAACCAGTTGCGCCCGGCCAATGCAGATCAGGCGATCGCGACGATACGTACGAGTCTCGACGAAGACCTGACGGCGCTGGCGAAGCATCCGCCTGCGCCTCCTCGCGGGCCCGCACAGTAAGCGAAGACCGTGGCGGCGGCCGGTGCAGTGTCCGGGCACCGTCACGGGTCCGCAGGATGCCTCTTCATACGAACAGGGAAATGATTCCGCCAACTGTGAGCCCCGCGGCCAGCCACCTTCCCGCGGTATAGGACTCGTTGCTGTTTTCCTTTGGCATGTCCGGCCGCTCCAGCCCCAGCGCACCGTAGGTGAACGACTTGGCCGGCGACACCTTCACCGGGTCCTCCTGATCGTCGCCCGCGTCCTGTGCCGTGTCTGGATGCGGCGTGTCGCCAGCATCACCGCCGGTGGTTTCGCCGGTTTCGCTGGAGGCCGCCGCTGCACCCGCAGCCGAAATGTTCACGGCTGAATCCTGCGACTCAGCCTCGAGTGGCTCAACTGCCGCACCCGCCTCGTCCATCTCGTCACTGAGGCTCTCCTCTTGCGCAGCCAGGTCCGGGCCCGTCATCGACCGCCGCGCTGTCGATGGCAAGCCGGCATTGCCTCGCTCTATGACTGTGTTCGAGTCGCCGATTTGCATAAGCTCTTCCCTCCTCTTTCAAGCTGGCGTCGCACGGCCGCGACTGCCGGATTGCGAAGATGCATCCATCGATGGCACACGCTTCAATGACACAGGGTTGTGCAGGACAACGCGTTCATCCCGATGGCGCGCGATCTAGATCGTCACGTCGACCACCAGCCCGATCGGTGTCCATTTGACGCCCTTCGTTTCTCGGCTCAGACCATCGAGCACGTCGGCGAGCGACACCATGCCGCCCGCGTTGTCCGCTGCGGGCGCCGCATACGCCTGCAACGCATCGTTGAGTTCCGTGACGGCGCTGTCGCCCGATCCGCCTGTCGTATCGGGCGAATTCGACGTCGTGACATCGTCGAGTTGCCAGTCCCATTCGTCGCTTGACGCGGCGACATCAGGCAGCGTGGAGCGGACTGTCGCTGCGAGTTGCCCGATTGACGAGCCAAGGTCGTGATAGGCCGCGCTGACGGCGTCGGGTGCCCCGGTGTCGCTGCCGTCCTGCGCAGGCGTGCTGAGCGAGTGTTGAAACACCAGCGCCTGATATAACGCCACGAGGAACCGCTGGCTTGCGGTCTTCGCCGTCCCTGATTGCGCGCTCTGAACAGTGCCGTCCGAACCGTATTGCGACGTGCCCGAGCCTGTAGCTGTGGTGCTGGCCGCCTGGATGCTGTCCGGGTCGATGCCCAACTGCTGCAGCGTCTGCTGGAGCGCCACCAGCAGAGCGTCCCCGCTTCCGGACGACGTCGATGAACTGTCGTCCGGCGCATGCGGCTTCTTCGGCGGCGGGGTCGTTGCGTTCGGCTTCAAATCCGTCGGCGAGACGGGCAGGTTCGATTCTGGCGACATGGATTTCCTTGTTGGACGTTCTGCGCTGTCGGACCAGTCATGCGAACAATGGGCACGACGCCGTGTGCATCTAGCGATGCTGTCCGTCGTGCGGGGCATGGCTGGTCCACTCGAGCTATCGACCAACGGGAAGTCTGACTGTAGGGTTGGTAAGGCGAAGTAAGGCCAGGATCGCTAAAGCCCGTTAGGCATTGATTGTGGCCCGCTGCGGCGCAATCGGTGCGGTGCGATGTGTTGCGAGAACGAATCTCAAACGGGAATCGATGCTGCTAACGCAAGCGACCACACCCGACATGATTTTCAAACGGTTCGCCCGCAAGGCAGCACACTGCGAGTGCCTGAACCAGATGCAGGCGCACATGGTGCTCGCGCTCAAGGCGCAGGCTCAGAGCCGCGCGACGGTCACCGCATGCGGACAGATGTGCGGACAAAACGCGAACTCTGCGGCCATTCACACGAACGTCGCCAAGGCGTTCGCGCGTGACCGCCAGCCATCGCGACATATGATGTACAACGTTCAATATTAACGACGCACGCGCAAAGCACGAGCGGGGCAGCATGGACGCCAATCTGTCGGGACTGACCGTTTTCGAGCGCATCCGCCGCTGTATTGAAAGCGGGCTGGCTTTTTCGTTTCTGCGAGCGTAGGCATCAGCGCAGAATAATTGACAGTCTTTAACCGACATTTAGGAGTGCTCCGGTTGATTCCTTTTCCATGTTCGCGATACGTTGCCAACGGGCAATCCGCA